>JAGYNW010000171.1 GCA_018399915.1 Candidatus Omnitrophota bacterium | reverse complement strand
ATGAAAATGGGGATGGACAGACCGCTTATGATATCGCTGAAAAATTTGGCCATTTCGAATTATTGGCATATCTAAGATCCGTAGGCGCCAGGCCAGGCAAAGAATTAAAATAAATTGATGCCGAATCCGGAAAGAATCAATTAAAATCTTGCCAATTAAAAAGATTGTAATATGCAATTAAACATATTATTATAAGCAACAATGTTTCATGACTTGCAAAGAATGGGGTCATTTGTTTATCAGGAATAATGGAATATAAAGCGAAGATAAAATTTTTTTGGGGAGACAAGATATGTTCAAGATGATTGAGATTGTTGGGGCCTCTTCTGAGGGATATTCCCAGGCAGTGAAAGAGGGAATTGACGGCCTTATCGCGTCAGGTGAAAAGATCCATTTTTTTGAGGTCATTCAGCAAAGGGGAGCTGTAAGGGATGGTAAATTGAAAGAATACCAGGTTATTCTTAAGGTCGCGGTAGAAGGATAAAGATGGAAAATCCACAGAAGATTTGAGCCCAGTAGATTCTTATGCTTTATTGGTTAGGAAAATTAACGGTTTATTGTTTTTTGAAGCTATTTTTTCGGCTTGAGCTGAGCGGGCAAGATGTTTTTCCCTCGACAGGTCCCTTTATTTTAGCCGCAAATCATCCCGGCTATTTTGATCCCCCGCTTTTGGCAACAGTTGTGAGGCGGCGCATATGGTTCCTTGCCAAAGAAGAACTTTTTCGCAATAGGATCTCTCGCCTTTTTTTTCAGACACTGGGAGCCATTCCCATCAAACGGCAGACCAACGATTTTCGTGCTATGCGTAAAGCCTTAACGGTCTTGAAGCGAAGGCCGCTGTTGGTCTTTCCGCAAGGATTAGTCGGGGCTCCCTGGAAGCAGGTCCATTCAGGAGTCGGATTTCTGGCGAAAAAGTCAGGTGTTCCTGTAATTGTGGCACGTATTTACGGTTCGGAACATGCCTTTTCCAGGCGCAATTGGTTTTTTCGGAAGGGAACAATAAAGATTGTTTTTGAGCGGCTTGAGGCCATTCAGCCTGAAGATAATAGAAAAGAAATTGCGGCCAAGATCATGGCTAAAATAAAAAGTCTTTAAACTGATTATGAAAATACTATTTGTCTACCCGCGCTTTGAGAAATTTCTGAGCAATAATGATGATCTGGATAAAGGTTTGGTTGATTATTTTCTTGGTGATTTTACAACCCCCCCCTCTCTTGGCATTCCTATTTTAGCTTCCTGGACCCCCCCTGATGTGGACATTGAACTTATTGATGATAATAGCGGCGACGTGATCGATTTCTCTTCGTCCGTGGACCTGGTAGCGATCAACTGTTTTACCCCTCAGGCTACACGGGCTTTTGAAATTGCCGATGGATACCGGGCTCAGGGCAAGAAAGTCATTATGGGCGGGTTTTTCCCTTCATTTATGGTCGAGGAGTGCCTTCAGCACGCGGATTCTGTCTGTGTGGGAGAAGCGGAACCTGTCTGGGAAACAGTAGTGGAAGATGCCCGGCGCGGCCGATTAAAGAAAAAATATGTGGGCGGATGTCAGTTCGATCTTTCCCGGATGCGTATCCCGAGACGGGATATCTTTTATAATAAAAAAAGTTATGACTGGGATGAAGATCTTGTTCAGATCAGCCGGGGATGTTCTTATAATTGTGCTATGTGCGCCATACCCGCGCATATGGGCCCCCGGATCCGTTTCCGGCCTGTTGATCAGGTCATTGCCGAGATCAAAACCCTTAAATATGATAACGTTTACCTGGCGGATGATGTTTTGTTCTTTCCTCAAAAGCGGATCCATGCGTATGTTACAGAATTGCTAAAGGCACTCATCCCGCTGAACAAGAAATATTTTGTCTCTTCGACAATGGCCTTGCGGACAGATCCGGAATTTCTGGATTTGGCAGCCAAAGCCGGTATCCGCAATTTTTACTGCACCATGAACGTGGACCCTGTATCGATAAAAGCGCTTCAGGGGAGCAAAAAAGAACAGCAAATGCTTTGTGATCTTGTAAAAAAGGTTGAAGAGAGAGGTATTCGTTTTTTTGGGTCTTTTGCCTTGGGCCGGGATTGGGATGATACCACCATTGCCGATCGCATTATTGAGTTAAGCCAAAAAGCCAATATTCGCACTTCCGAATTCTTCCTTTTTACTCCTTATCCAGGAACCGTACATTGGGAACGGTTACAGCGCCAGGGCCGGATCTTTGACCGCAATTGGAGTCATTATAATGGCGCCCATATTGTGGCGCACCACCCGAGCATGAGCGATGAGGACCTTTATGGGCAATTTCTTAAAGTTTGGAAAGAGTTTTTTAAAAAGAATAAAGAACAGCATGCTGTCCATTTGGCTCCGATTGAATATGAAGGCGATAAGGTGGTCGCCGGTAAACAACTCCGCAAAAAAGGCATTAGAAACCAGGCGCTGGTAACAGGAATAGGTTTTTTGAGCCCGATCGGAAATGATAAGAAAACTCTGATCCATGCTTTAAGGAACGGGTATCATGGGATCGCGCCCATCACAAAATTTGACGCGTCTCATTTTTCTACAACGTTAGGGGCGCAAATAAAAGAAATTGATACCTCGGAATATTTAAGCGATTCCGAGCGCAAGGATTTGGATGATCCTTATATCCAGAATGGCATTGTCGCGGTCCGAAAAGCGATCAAGGATTCTGGTTTGGAATGGCAGGAAGGGATTATTAAGCGTGATATAGCTATGGTGCTTGGGACTTGTAACGGAGGCCTTTTATCAGGCGAGAAAGAATATAAGTGGATTCATGGAAAATCTGATATCCCTTTTGACGAAAAAATGAATCTGCTGGTTAAGTATTACGGTTTCGGAAAAGCCCTCGCGCAGGCCCTCAAGATCGGCGGAGAGGTCTGGATGGTGACGACAGCCTGCTCTTCAACGACTGCCGCGCTTGGCTTGGCTCAAACGCTGATACGCCGGGGCTATTATAAGAAAGTCATTGTCGGTGGTTCGGATAGCCTGAGTTTGGCTAGTATGTCGGGATTTAACGGTTTAAAGGCTTTATCGTCAACTCAGACCGCGCCTTTTTCCCTGCCGGTTGGCTTAAATATCGGCGAAGCGGCTTGTTTCTGGGTCGTTGAGGAAATGGAGCATGCTTTACTGCGTCACGCGCGGTGTTATGGTAAGATCGCGGGCCATGCAACAAGCTCTGACGCGTATCATCCTACGGCACCGGATCCCCGTGGAGATGGGGTGTTCCGGACATTATCAAAGGCCTTGCAGAATTCCGGTGTAGATTTGGATGATATCAGCTATATTAACGCGCATGGGACAGGGACCGAGGCTAATGACCGGGCGGAAAGCAAAGGTATTGCCAAGTTCATAAAAGACAAACCTGTCCCGGCAGTATCCTTAAAGTCCTTTTTCGCGCATTGTATGGGGGCTACCGGGATCTTGGAGACGACCTGCAGCCTGTTGGCTATGCGCGATGGATTTATCCCTCCGACGATTAATTTTTCGCAAGCCCGTCCAGGATGTGGCCTTGATTATGTCCCGAATCAATGCCGGGACAAAGCGCATAAAGCCTTTATTTCAGCCAATTATGCCTTTGGCGGTAATAATGCGGCGGCGGTGATCACGGATTGGAATTTCCCGAGCTCCCCGGTTGAAGAAAAGGTCGGCAAAATTGTGATAAGCGGCACGGGGGTAATCTCTCCACTGGGATTATCCCGGGAAGAAACCCTGCAGGCTTTGCGCGAGGGCAAACGGGGCATCGGGTCTATTGAGCGGCTTGATCTTAAAAATATGAAGTCGGATCTTGCCGGATTGGTGCCGGAATTTAACGCGGCGCAGATTGACCGGCGACTGGATTTCTCGCACATGAATCCTATTAGTCAATTCGCGACAGCAGCTGCAAAGCAGGCATTGGATGATTCAGGCCTTCGCGTTGGCCGGAGCAACGCGGATAAGATCGGTATTGCCATGGGTGTTTGTAACGGGCCCTCAGAAGCAGACCACATGAACAGTTTATTTACAACGGAAACATATCAGCCCGATATAAGCTGTTTTTCCAACATCACGGCCAATTCTACGGCCGGATGGGTGTCCAATGCTTTGTATTTAAAGGGTGTGAATATTTCATTGGCGCCCGGTCATCATGCCGGTCTGCAGGCCTTGGCGTATGCTTATGATAGTTTGATGCAAGGTCAGGCGGATCAGATGCTTGTCGGGGCCTCGGATGAAGTTTATCCTAATAATTATTGGAAATATGATCTTATTGATTATTTATATACCGGGGAGGAAGAGCGGGATTACCGGCTTCGCTTGGAAAATCCCAAGCAGAAAGTCCTTGGGGAAGGAGCGGGCATGATCCTTATGGAGCCTCTGGACATAGCAGAAAAACGCGGAGCGCGGGTTTTGGCCGAGGTCTGCGGGTATGGCATGGCAATGGACGCCGGCCCTTTCCTTGAACAAAATCTTGCGATTGAAGGATTGCTCCATGCCTGTTCTCTGGCGATGAAAAGATCAGGTATCGATGAAACCGTTATCGATCTGGTTGTTTGGGCGCCGCAGGGAAATGTGCAAGACAAGAAAGTTATTGATGCCTGCAAGGATATTTTTCAGGCGAGGTATGAGGAGGTGCCGCTTGTAACAACGACTTTCAACACGGGATATATTGAGAGCGCGTCCATCATGATAACGCTTGCCTGTGTTCTTGAGTCGCTGCGTGAAGGCAAAGACCTCTGGCCGCAGCTAACAGGAGTGGTTGAGATAGATAAGAAAACTTTGGCGAAAGATCCCCGGCATATTCTGGTTTTGGGAAGCAGTGACGTGGGGTATAATTTTGCGGTTATCATTAAACCGGATAAAAAATAGAATGTTGTATTTA
>JAGYNW010000170.1 GCA_018399915.1 Candidatus Omnitrophota bacterium | reverse complement strand
TCCTCAACAATGTTAAACATTAGCGATCAAAATTGGGGCATATTGGATTTTCATGGCACAGGAATATACTCCGATAATATCAGCGATAGTTGGACAATTAGTGGCCTGACAGGATTGACTGAATCCATCCTCATGGGAATTGCCACGAATGGATCTTGGTTGGGTGAAATGACGGGTTCAACATGGTCAGAAAATCTTGTTGATGGTCAACTAAATGCTGTCTGGATTCAATTGCATGAAGATGGCACATTATCCGGTCAAACAATAAATGAGGCCAAAGCTATTGGTAATTATGTCGAAGTTGAAGGAGAATCCGGAACGTTTCAAGTTGCAAGCGCCGGAGAATGGGTGGAAGTGGATGACCTTCTTAACTTAACAGGACAGTTTGATGATATTACCGAAATGCCAGGGCTGAATATTCCGATCACCGAGGTATATACCTCAACCTTATTGCCGCAGGAAGGTATGTTCATTGACGGTGGACCGATCGCGATAACCATGAACATGAATTTTTACGTTAATGATGAAACCTACAACTACTTAGCTGACGGAATTTGGGCAGCCACTGTTAGTGGAAGCTATCAGTCCCCGACTACTGATACCTGGGTTGCTGATGTGCACGGAGATCTTTACAATCATGAAGATGTTAACCCTATCGGCACGGTTGACGCGACATTAGACGGAACTTGGTCAGCAGAAGGTACCTGGCGGGCCAATGTGACCGGAAACACGACTACGGGAATTTCCTTTGACGGGGTTGCCGCCGGAACACACGACGGAGATATTGAAGTAGGAACGCTTAATGGCGGCGCTACAGGGACATACACACAACCATAAAAGGTTTTGATTTCCTAAGAACGTTTTTTGCCAATAAAATCTAGAGGGGGGATAATGTGTAAATTTTTTCAATGCCGCAATGGTTTTTTATTTTTTACCTTTCTTTTCTTTTTCTTTACTGCAGGCTGTAGTGAACAAAAAATTCCAGGCAAACAAAAAGTCCTTGCCTATGTGAACAATGAACCCATCTATGAATCTGACCTAAAAAGATGCCTGGACATCAAAGCGCATATCGACCCTAACTTTCAACCCTGCCCTGAATCCATCAAAGAAGAACTCAATACCATTATTGATAAAAAACTGCTCATCCAGGCGGCCATTGAAAAGGGACTTGTCCGTCAAGAAAAATTTGTCAATACGATCAAGACCTTCTGGGAGCAGACCCTCATAAGAGATTTTATCATTTACAAAAAACAACAGGACGCGCAATCCTTGTCCGTCACCGAAGATGAGATTAAAAAATACTATGATAACTTGCACTCGCGGGTTATTTTCAAAATTCTCAAAAGCCCTGATGAAGCAAAAATCCGCACTCTCCACGAACAGATCAAAACAAATATCGAGATCGGGCTGAAAAATTTTAAAACGATCGGGCCGGTAAACTACGAAGACATCACAGCCGATGTCCTGAAAAAGTCTTTTGATCTCCCGGTGGGAGCGCCGGCGATCGTCAAAGAAGGCCAGGAATTTTATATCGTCATGGTTATCAGCAGGGATAGCGCGGAAGTTCAGCCCTTGGAACAATTGAGACCTCAAATAGAAAAAAGTATTATGGCCAACAAGGAAAAAATGTTGTTGGATGATTGGCTCAGAAAACAGCGTGAAAAAGCAAAAATCAATATTCTTGGACAATAAAAAGGCTAGACATATGGAAAAAAGAAAGAATTATTTCATCAAAAAAAAGTTTCAAATGAATTTTATTATCAAATTAGGCTTGCTTCTTTTGCTGGAGTCAGTGCTTATTCTCGCTTTATTCCTGTATATTTCGGATGACACCCTTACAACCGGATATTCTCAGTCCATCTTAAGGGTAGAAAATACTCAGAACTTTTTCTTAATCCCGTTTACTTTGATCACCCTGATCTGTTTTGTTGCCATAGGACTGGCCGGCATGGTCGTTTTCACCTTGCTTTCACACCGCATTGCCGGACCATTATACCGGTTTGAACAGATGCTACAGCAGGTCGGAGAGGGAGATTTGACCACTAATGTGAATCTAAGGAAAAAAGACCAGCTCAAGGAATTTGAGAAACTGATAAATGTATTTGTGGATACGCTTGATAACCGTATGGGTAATATAAAAAGGGATTTGGAGCAAGCCCAAAAGCTTGTTTCAAAAGTCAATGATCCAGATGCGGCTTCCGAGTTAAATAATAAACTTAATGCAATTAAAGATGAAATTAACCATTTTAAGGTTACCTCAGATATCAAGAATAAGTAATGATACGATCCTCCTGTTATTTTTTATTATTTCTAATCTTATTCGTTTCCCCGCATTTTATAAACGCTGAATCCACGACTGAAAAGGCCATCCAGTCGCAGGAAAAAGCCAGCGGACCATTGAATGGTCCGGCCATTTCTGAGATAACCACGATAACTTCCGGATTCGACAAAATATTCAAAACCAAATATTCTCATATTTACTATTCTCGTGATGAGCATATTGATACCTTTATATGGCGCCTGGGGGGGCAAAGAAGGGAATTCATGGATAATACCGAACTGGCCTCCAATCGTGTGGACCGGATCGTGAACAGAGTACAAACAATCCTGGACATGTGGCCGGACAATTTCAAGGTCAATATTTACCTCCATCCTCAAGCCCTTGGCCCTAATAAAGTGGCCTACTACGAATATAAGACAGCCTCCTTGCATTTTGCCCTTGATTATGCTTCTGATGGGGTGGTGGCGCATGAGATGGCCCATGCGATCGTCAATCAATATTTTCCCTCAAGGGCACCCAGTAAAATGCAGGAAATCCTCAGCCAATATGTTGATGAACACCTCTGGAGCGATTATTGACAAGAGGCCTAAGGTAAACCGCGAATCGGGAAAAAAAGGAATTATTTACTTTTTCCGTTAAATTGATTATTGAGAATATATGATTAATTTAGACTAAATTACAATTTTGTGACGACATTTTCACTTGACACCGAATTGAAAATTGTTATAATCTTATAATATTTAAAGATTTATAAAAACACCAAGGATTTACGCCCTATGTTAATCAAGTTATTAATTATGTCAAAATTACATTAGCACACACAAAAGGAGTGATATTTTTTCACTCCTTTTTTTTGTTTTATATTAGCTACATTCTATTAAGTAATATTAATTATTTACACTACCGGAGAAGAAAATGAATGAATTAAAATTTGAATTTTCAGACACTATTACAGGCTACGTAACAAGCTATGATTCAGAAAAGAAGGTTTTTACCCTTAAAACCAGTGACGAACGGGAATACTCCGCAAAAATAACAAGCATCACCTATGCAAAAGGTCCGAGAAATTTGGGGGAAGGGTGGTGCGATTATACAGGGCAAATGGAATCCTTGCTTGTTCCGGGACAATATCTTTCCGTCCTTGGCATCTTTTATCCTGAGCCAGACGGATATCAATTTGATGCAAAAGTATTAATCTTTTCCGGAGATGCCCCAGGAAAATTCCGTCTTGAGGAAAGCGACTGGTGGGTCAATCAAGCCCAAAGTATAGCCGATTTTTACATTAAAGCCCAATTCGGAGGCCCTAATAACATCGATTACAATAGTAACATTGATTACAATTTTTACAGGACACTTCTTTCGTTGACCGGAGAACGCAAAGAGGACTTCCGGCAGGAAACAGATACCATTTCCCGCATGGTTTATGGAATGGCTTCGACCTTTTTGCTTACAGGCGAAGACCGCTTTCTCGAAGTTGCGGAGAAAGGGACTCAATATCTAAGAGATCATATGCGCTTTTATGACATGGATGAAAATGTGGTTTACTGGTATCATGGCATTGATGTGAAACATGGAAGAGAACACAAGGTGTTCACTTCAGAATTCGGGGATGATTATGACGCGATACCTATGTATGAGCAAATTTATGCCCTTGCCGGCCCCACACAAACATACCGCATCACAGGTGACCCTGCAATTATGACAGACATTAAAATGACCATTGACTTGTTTAACAAGTTTTTCCTTGATAAGGAAAAGGGCGGCTATTTTTCCCATATTGATCCTGTTACGCTTGACCCCCGCTCTGAAAACCTGGGAAGAAACAAAGGCCGGAAAAACTGGAACTCTTTAGGGGATCATGCTCCGGCCTACTTGATAAATTTATGGTTGGCAACCGGCGATGAAAAATACAAAGACTTCCTGATTTCCACAGCAGACTGTATTGTGAAATATTTCCCGGATTATGAAAACAGCCCCTTTGTCCAGGAAAAATTCATGGAAGACTGGAGCCATGATAAAACCTGGGGATGGCAACAAAACCGAAGCGTCATCGGACATAATCTAAAAATCGCCTGGAACTTGTTACGTATTGATAGTCTTGCCCATAAAGACGAGTATATCCAGTTGGCAAGAAAGATCGCTAAGATCATGCCAACGGTTGGAATGGATACGCAACGCGGAGGATGGTACGATGTTATGGAGCGCGTACTTGAACCGGGCCAAACATGTTATCGCCATGTTTGGCATGACCGCAAAGCCTGGTGGCAACAGGAACAGGGGATTTTAGCTTATCAAATTATGCATGGCGTTTTAAAAGATGAAGAATATCTTAAATTAGCACGAGAATCTGCGGCATTTTACAATTCTTTTTATTTAGACCATGATGATGGCGCTGTCTACTTTAACGTCTTAAATAACGGACTTCCTTTCTTGCTGGGAACAGAACGGTTAAAGGGAAGCCACTCTATGTCCGCTTATCATTCAATTGAACTTTGTTACCTTGCGCAGGTCTATCAAAACCTTCTTTACACCAAACAACCGCTGGATTTATATTTTAAACCTTTACCGCATGGATTCCCCGGAGATGTC
>JAGYNW010000017.1 GCA_018399915.1 Candidatus Omnitrophota bacterium | reverse complement strand
GAGGAAACAGGGCTTTCCATTATTCAGATGAACGCGAAGATGGATGCAGGGGATGTGATCGCCACCCGGCCGATGCGGATAGACCCTGTGGATACAGCCGGCACTTTACGGGAGAAGATGAAAAAGGTAGGGCCGGCTTTTCTGTTGCAAACCCTGGAGTCCATTGAATCCGGTGCGGGAAAGATGCCGGCCACACAACAAGACCTGGCGCGCGTCTGTTTTGCCCCGAAAATCCGAAAGAGCCTGGGAAGGATTGATTGGACACAAAGCGCGGAAATGATCCATAATCTTATTCGCGGACTATGTCCGGTGCCGGGTGCATATACGTATTTTAATGGAAAAACCTTAAAAATTCTTGCTGCAGAACCTGCCGACAGGGACACATCCTTTGAAGACCCGGGCCGCATCATTCAGGTTGATCCCGGCAGTTTCACGGTCGCTACCCAGACACAGGGCCTTAAGGTCAGCAAGGTTCATTTGGAATCTTCCCGGCCTATGGATGTCAGGCAGTTTCTTCTGGGGCACAAAATTCTTCCTGGCATGAGATGCGAATTGACGCGATAAATATGCTTGACATGCGGATGTTTTCTATGTATTTTATGAGTGCTGAAATTGGGAAAAATTGGGAAAATTGCTCTTGCCGGTCAGAAATATAGATTTAGACTCCAAGACAGGGTCTTTTCATTTCAGGGAATTTAAGAAAAAAACAAAAAACGATCAGAGGAGGGAAATATGTTGAAATTAGGAATTAACGGTTTTGGAAGAATCGGAAGAATGGTCCTTCGCGCGGCCCTTAAAAACGGGGATATTGAAGTTTTGGGAATCAACGATCTGACAGATGCCAACACTTTGGCGCATTTACTCAAATATGATTCAACCCAGGGAAGATTTGACGGGACTGTGGAAGCCAAAGAGAACGCGCTAGTTGTTAACGGAAAAGAAATTCCTATTACCGCGATCAAAAATCCTGCGGAATTGCCATGGAAAGAATATGGCGTGGAAGTGGTTATTGAGTCCACAGGCGTTTTTCGGAAAAAAGAACAATGCATGGGACATATTGAGGCGGGCGCCAAGAAAGTGCTTTTAACCGTTCCGCCTAAAGATGCGATTGATAATATGATCGTTTTAGGTGTGAATACCGACGCTTTAAAAGACACTGATGTGGTTGTTTCCAACGCGTCTTGCACCACGAATTGTTTGGCCCCGATGGTCAAAGTGCTTAATGACAGTTTCGGTGTTGTTAAAGGGTTGATGACCACGATCCATTCTTATACGAATGATCAAAGCATCCTGGATTTTCCGCATTCAGACTTAAGAAGGGCAAGGTCAGCCGCGGTTTCCATGATCCCGACAACGACAGGCGCAGCGGCTGCGGTCGGCAAGGTTATTCCTGAACTTAACGGAAAATTGAACGGGATGGCTGTCAGGGTTCCGACTCCCGACGGTTCTTTAACCGATTTTGTATGTGAGTTAAAAAAAGAGGTGACCGTAGAAGAGATCAATAAAGCTATGAAAGAAGCCAGCGAAGGCGCTTTAAAAGGAATTATGGATTATTGTGTAGATCCGATTGTATCCTGCGATATCATCGGGGATCCGCATTCCTGTATTTTTGATTCCTTATCAACGATGGTCAATGGGAATATGGTTAAGGTTGTCGGTTGGTATGACAATGAGTGGGGTTATTCCTGCCGGGTTGTTGAGTTGGCACAAAAACTCGCCTGATTGATGGCGCAGTAGAAGTTTTTTAAAGGGCATGATTACTTAGTGATCATGCCCTTTTTTTAGGTGGTTCCCTCCAGAAAATCCGTAAAAATATATTTTTGTTCAATTGACACTGATTCTTATCTGGGATAAACTAAAAATATATTTATAAAATAGCCGCAGAGTAATCTGTAAAGTAGTTTATCGGAGAAAGAAATAGCTTTTTATGGCCGAACGAAATAAAGCATTAAAACTAGGCGAGATTCTTCTTGAAGACGGATTGATCACGCATGAACAATTGATGGAGGCGCTTCAGGTCCAGAAGACCGACGAGAAAAACCGGAAGCTTGGTGAGATCCTCGTTGATCAGGGCTATGTGCAGGACCAGGAGATGGCCAAAATCCTTTCGGATATTTATCAATTGCCTTTTGTCAATCTTTCGGAAGTCTTGATCGATGAATCCATATTCCAGAAGGTGCCTTCTGATATGTTGCGTAAATACCGGGTCATTCCTATCAATGTCGAAGACCAATTCCTGGTCGTCGCGACGAATAATCCTTTAGATGTTTCCGCTTTTCAGGAGATCCAATATGTCTGTGGCCTGCAGGTTAAGCCGGTCATGGCCAGTACCCAGGATATCCTGCAGCATTTGGATAAATTCTCTGAGGTGATTGATGTAACCGAAAAGACAAAACTCGCCGAAGGAGAGACAAAATCCGTTATTAAGCTGGTTGAGTCGATCATTATTCAGGCCATAAAGGAGCGGACTTCGGATATTCATATGGAGCCTATGGAGGATAAGATGCGGGTGCGTTTCCGTATTGACGGCGTGCTTTATGAAAAGCCCCACCTTTCCAAAGAATTGGAACGCAAGGTTATTTCCCGCATTAAGATCGTTTCCGGAATGGATGTGGCGGATTCGCGCAGGCCGCAGGATGGGCGCATGACTTTACCTTATAAAGGCGGCGAATATGATATCCGCATCTCAACATTGCCGGATATCATCGGGGAGAACATGGTTATGCGGATCCTTGATAAGTCTTCGGCCAGATTTACGTTTGAATCTTTGGGCATGGACGAAGAGGAAATTACCAAGATGAAAAAACTCATCAAGCGGCCGCATGGCATGATCCTGGTCACGGGCCCGACCGGCAGCGGCAAGACAACAACCCTGTACTCCATGCTGAATCTGCTGAATGAGATCTCTAAAAATATTATAACGGTTGAGGATCCGGTTGAATACCGGATGGCCGGCATCAGTCAGACCCTGATCAATGTGCGGGCCGGATATACCTTTGCCAGCGCCATCAGGCAGATGTTGCGTCATGATCCGGATATTATCATGGTCGGAGAGATCCGCGATCAGGAAACCGCGGAGATCGCGATCCGCGCCGCGTTGACAGGCCATTTGGTATTATCCACCCTGCACACCAACACAGCCGCGGGTGCCGTGATGCGTTTGCTGGATATGGGAATAGAGCCTTTTTTGATCCGCTCTTCGCTGTTTGCGGTAATCGCGCAAAGGCTGTTAAGGCGGCTGTGCCCCAAATGTCATAAGGAATACACACCCACGGAAAAGGAAGCCGCTATTTTAAAAAAGCAGATGAACGTCGATAAGATTGAGAAACTGGCGTCTCCCTCCGGGTGTGACAGTTGTTTTAACACCGGGTTTACCGGGCGGGCCGGGATATTTGAGATCCTGCAGATCGACAGGGATATCCGTGACCTGATCCTGCAAAACCCGAATGAAAAGACCATAACCGATCTGGCGGTGACCAAAGGCATGCATACCTTAAGGGGTGCCGGTCTTTTGAAGGCGATGAATAAAATTACTTCTTTAGAAGAAGTTTTCGGTGTAACATTCTCAGAAGAGGATTAATATGATATCGTTCCTGTATCAAGTCAAAGATGAAATGGGCAGAAACCTGTACGGGATCATTGATGCCCGGGATAAAAAAGAAGCCAAGAAAAAGATCAGCAGTTATAATTATTATTTTGTTTCCGCGAAACCCTGCAACAAGAAGAAGATTTTCAAGCGTACGGTCAAGTTCCAGGAAGTGCTGATGTTCACGCACCGCTTGACGTCCCTGATGGAGGCCGGTATCCCGATCCTGGCGGCCATGAATATTTTATGGCGGCAAAGCGAGGACCAGACCGTACAGATCGTGATCAGCCAGGTCCGCACAAGCCTGGAAGAGGGCAGCGATATGTCCAGCAGCCTCGATTCTTTTCCCCGGATCTTTCCATCTGTTTACAGGGCCTTGATCAAGGTCGGTGAGAAAAGCGGGGCTTTGGTTCATGTGCTGAACCGGCTATCGGAATACCTGGAATACCGCGCGCAGATGGTCGCCCGTGTTAAAAAGGTTACTATGTATCCGGTGGTTGTTATCATTTTCGCGGTTGTTATCATTTTCTTTTTATTTTCCTTTGTGGTCCCGCGTTTTGAGAAAGTGTTAATGCGCATGGATGTTGAGTTGCCGATGATTACGCGTGTTATCCTGGATATTTCCAATAAAATGAAATCCCCGGTGTTTATGTTCGGGCTAGTCTCTTTTACGGTCGGCGCCGTGGTTCTGTTTCTCTATTTAAAAAGGATGGATAAGGTCGCGTATTGGATCGACAAGACCATTTTGAAGATCCCTTATTTCGGCCATATTTTAACGATTTTGTCTTTGAGCCAGCTGGTTCGTTCGCTGACCATTCTTTTGGGCGCCGGGGTACCGGTCCTGGAAAGTATTGATGTTGCCAATACGACCACGAATAACCGGAAGCTGATCAGTGACCTGGGTAAAGTCAAAAAAGATATTGAAGAGGGAAACTCGCTTTATCATTCGTTTAAGAAGATCAGGGATTTTCCGGTATTGTTGACTGAGATGATCGGGATCGGGGAATCCAGCGGTATGATGGTCAAGATCCTGGAAAAAGTAACCAAGCATTTTGATGATGAAGTGGATATGGAAATGAACAAGTTTCTGACTCTTTTAGAGCCGGCTTTGATCCTTGTGGTCGGCGGGATCGTTATCTTGACGCTGTTGGCCATTTATTTGCCTATTATGACCATATGGCAGGAAATGATGAAGTCGTAAATAAAAAAAACGTGAAAATATCTTGTTCTTGTGTAAAAGCTAACCTATACTTAAAAAAGATTGTCAATATTTGTCAGTTGAAAGCAAGCGTTTTCTTTTTTAAAAGATGTGTGCGTTGATAAGGAAGGTGATTGTGGTACACTTGAAGTAAATCGGTTACGATATTGATATAAATTACAACGGGAAAAAATTAACCACAACAGGAGGGGAAAATGAAAAAAGGTTTTACTTTAGTCGAGCTGTTGGTTGTTTTGGTTGTTATCGGGGTTATCGTGGGATTGATCTTACCCAATACCCTGAGGGCGATCGAAGAGGCCAATGAAAGAGAATGCACCTCAAGCATCAGAGCTATTAATACGGCGATACAGTTGTGTTATACAACGACAAGGGATGCTACAGATTGTGCTGCTATTGCAGATCTTGAGTCAGATGGTTTTATAGATGATGAACCGACGTGTCCGTTTGGTGTTGATTACACTCTAGATGGCGGCGGGTCAGAGGATGAGGTGGCAAGGGTTGAGACAGACGATCACTTTGCGACCTGGCCACCCAGAGGGATTGATCATGAGTAATTTGGGCTCATATGTAACTATGCAATTCTTAGGTGGATGTTGTTAAAAAGAGGTTTTACTTTAGTGGAGTTATTGGTCGTTTTGGTCGTCATCGGGGTGATCGTCGGGTTAATCCTGCCGAACACCCTGAGGGCGATCGAAGAGGCCAATGAACGTGAATGCACATCAAATTTGCGTTCGATAGACGCGTCGATTCAACTTTGTTATGTGACGGTTATGGACGCGACCCAATGTGATACCATGGCAAAGTTAAACGGAGGTACCGGGCCATTTTTGGAAACGGTTCCGGTTTGTCCATTTACAGTTGATTATGCTATTGTCGGGGCAGCTGATGCTGTGGTCCCCACGATCGTGACCAAGACCACGCATTTTGCGTCATGGCCGCCAAGGGGAATTGATCATGAATAAGCTTTTCAGATAAAACTATTTGTGCCTTTCTTAATTAAGGAAAGTACGCTTAAAGATCGCAGTTAAAACTTTTTATTGAGATCTTTAAGCCGTCTTGACAATAGGCCATTTCAGGTTATTTTTAATAGAAACACCTGTTTAAGTAAAAAGAAGGGGGAGAATTCTTTTTATTGTCGATAGGATGATAAAAAGAGACTATTCATGGGCAAAGGATATTTAGGAATAGAGTTAACCTCTATCAAATTGAGGTATGTTTTTCTTACCCGTAAGGGAAAGAAATTATCCCTGGAAAAGGCAGGTTCGTTTATATTCAGGGTGGATCCTACTGCTGAAGGGGCCATTACCCATATGGTCTCAAATATTCTCAAGCGCGAGAATATCTCTCCTCAAAAGATTTTTATCAGTTTGTCCCGGGTAGATGTGCTCGCGCGCGAACTTGTTCTGCCTCCGATGAAGGCTGATGAGTTTGAAGAGGTCATTGTTTCGGAGATCGAAAAAATCCCCACCTTCTCGGAAAATTCCTTTGATTATATTTCCCAGAAGTTTGAGATCACAAAAGATAAATACAATGTGATCTTTGCGGCCATCAATAAAAGATTGCTGCTTTATATCCTTAATGAAGTTCAAAAAACCAAGATCCCTTTTTTGCATTTTGATATCACCCCCTTGAATTTACCTCAGGTGATTAATTCTTCCTTGCCTTTCAAGCCGAATCAGGCCTTTCTGGTAATAAATGATATGCTCAGTCATTTGATTATTTACCATAAAAATAAATACAAGCTTTTTTATAAAACAACGTCCGGTTCTAATCATCTGATAGTGAATAATGCGGTAAACGATAAGAACGTATCAGTCTTTGCCGGAGAAATCCAGCGGGTACTGAAAGCCTATCTGAATGAGCATAAGGAGGAGAAGATCGAGGATTTGCTTCTGATCTGGGATAAAAGCGTTTCTTCGGATATTCCGGAAGAAATTCAGAAATATCTTGATCAAAAGGTCATTGCCATGGACCTTAAGGATTATCTGGAGGTAAAAGAGTTGGATAAGGAAGAAGAGGCTAAACAAGCAGAGCCTTTGGATAATCCCTTATTTTTACTGCCTGCCTACAGTATTTTGGCCGAACATAAAAAGCAGCGTGAACATTTTTCTCCAGACCATTTTTTTAAAGATTTCCATCTGAAAAAATGTATTTATCAGGCGGTTTTTCTGAGTGCGATTTTTATTCTTATCAGCGGGTTTTTTATCGGCCGGTTATGTTTCGGGCTGCATAGGAAAAAGGTTAGGGCCAAAGACGCCATAAAGAATGTTCAATGGGAAAAAGATGATTTGAAAAACGCGACAAGGGAATTATACTTGAAAAGGGATGAATATTTGACCATACGTCAAGGGCTTTTGGACCAGGCCACTTATTTGAAAGTGATCAACCGGGTCTATTGGACCGATGTGCTGGGCGTTGTTGCCGAGAAGATGCCTAAAGATCTTTCCTTGATCTCCTTTAATTTGAAAGAGGATGGCAACGTCACTTTTAGAGGCCAATCTTTGAATATTGAGGCGGTTTCTGAGATGATCCGGAAAATTGATGATTCCGATTTATTGACTGACAGTCGGTTTGATTATCTGACCGAAAAGATCGTTGAAGACAAGAAGATCTTTGGTTTCGGCATCTTAGCACAGTTAAGGCAAATGACTGTTGATGAGATCGATGCCGAAGAAAAAACACAAGAAGAAGAGCCAAAATGACAACAAAGAACATAAAAATTGGCGCCCTGGTTTTTTGCCTTATTTTCGCAGTCGGCTTGAATGGCTTGGCCCTTTGGCAGTATATATCTTATATTGAGCTGGAGCAGGAACTGAGTCTGGAAAAAAAGAGTTTGTTCAATCTCAAAGAGGATATTGAGAGGACCAAAGATGAGATCGATATGTATGAGCGGGAAAAGGAGGAATTCGCCAATTATTTGTTTGATGAAAGGGATGTGCCTGCTTTTTTGGATGAAATATCCAAATTAGCGAAAAAAGACCGGATCAATGTTGTGGATATGAAGTCGCAGCGGTTTTTAAGGGTGGATGTGGCCTCCCGTATCGCGCAATCCCGTTCCCGTCAGCCTATCCGGAACCGGGATAATGACAAGTTGACCGCGGCGCAAAGAAAAGAGCTGGAGATCGATAATATCCTTACTTTGGCCTCGATGTCCACATTGGTTCAGGTCAAGGGAACCTTTGATTCCATTATGAGATTTTTAGGGGATCTCCAAAAATATCAACAATTGGTCAGCATTATCGATATTCAGATCTCGAATTTGCGGGAATATCCGCTGCTGGATTGCCGTTTTACGGTCAAGATCTATAGTCTGACGAGTCTTCAAGAATTGAAACAACGATGACAAAAAAACATTTTTATTACATTATCTTTTTTCTGATCCTGGTTCTCCCTCTGGCGGGGTGTGACTGGTTGATGGAGGTCTATGGTATCCGCAAAAGGCGGCCTCAAGCAGACCAGGAGGAAATAAGCCAGGAATTGGTTCCGGAGGTGCAGTCCACCGAGTTGGCCAAATTGATCATCAGGCCCAAGCCCAAGATTCTGAAGGTCCAAAGGGATCCCTTTAAGCCATTGATTACCAAAGAACGCAAAACCACTCTCAATGGACAAGAAATTCCGGATGACACTTTTTTGACTGATGTGCATTTTCTCGGAGTAGTCAAATTCGGGGAGCATTATTCGGCCTTATTGCGGACAAGCGAGGCCAAAGGCGCTTTCAATGTCGGAGAAAAGGTGGGGACCTATGTGCTGACAGATATTAAGGAAGACTATATCGTTTTTACCAAAGGTGAGAAAACTTATAAAATAAAGAGAGGTGAAGATAATGAAAACTTATAAGAAGCGGCTGATGCTGTTTGTTTCTTTATTGTGTCTGGTCTTTCATGCAGGCGTAGCGCAGGCCTTTGAGGATTTTTACGGAGATCTGCGGGACCAAAGAACCGAGGAGGTCAGTGATGAGTTGATCATTGATAAAGCCTACCGGGAAGCCAAGGAAATAGAACTTCCGCCCAAACGGATCGATGAGGTTGAAGTTGACTTCGAGGCCACAACCAATACCGAAGAGGAGATCATTAACAGCCTTTTGGCTCCGGATCTGCAGGATAAAAAACTGGATCTTGATTTCGATGAGGTTAGATTGAGCGATCTTTTTATGACTATAGGCAAAGCCGGCGGCATTAATGTTATGGTCGATCCGGATTTCAAGAATTTTCAGATCGATCTGCATTTGAAACAGGTCAATATTGATGAGGCCTTTATTTTGATCGGGAACGCCTATGACTTGGGTTTTAAGAAGATCGGCGGTTCTTTGTATGTGACGGCAAAAGACAAGATCCGTCAGGAGAATGTGGTGTCACGCGTTATCAAATTGCGGAATATCAAGGCCCAAGATGCCGCGGACATGATCGAGGATATGGTTGACACAGTCAGCAGCAGTGAAGAGATCAACAGTGTTATTGTTCAGGGCATCCCGGAAAGGATCGTCAAGGTGCAGGAGGTCATTGATTTAATCGATATCCCGCAACCGCAAGTCCTTTTAGAGGCCAAGATCGTGGAAATGAACAAAGATTCCCTGGAAGAACTGGGTATTGATTGGTCGGACAGCCTGACTCTGTCTTATCAGGAGTCTTTGAGGCCCATGGAATTCGAAGGTACGGAAGGCAAGGCAGAGAATTTGTTAAAGATGCATTCCTTTCAAAGGAGTCCAATACAGCTGCAATCGATAATCAAGATGCTGGAAAGTCAGAATAAGGCCAAGGTGCTTTCCAACCCCAGGATTACTACCCTGAATGATAATCCGGCTGAGATCTTTGTCGGTGACCGTATCCCTTACACCATCACAACAACATCTGGAGGCGTTGTCACCACTGAGGTGCGTTTTGAAGAACCCGGGATCCGTCTCAACATCACCCCTTCCATTATCGAGGATGACTTTGTTGTGCTTAAAGTCAATCCCGAAGTGAGTTATATCCATTCCTGGCGCGGGGCTGATGATCAATTCCCCTGGGTCAAAAAGCGGGCAGCTACGGCTTTTGTACGGGTGGAAGACAGAAAGTCTTTTGTTTTAGGTGGATTATTGAACCAGGAAGATAAGAAGAACCTTTATAAAGTGCCTATGCTGGGGGATGTACCGTTGTTAGGGAATTTGTTCAGTTATGAAAAAACAACGGTATTGGATACAGAGCTTATCATCACGGTGACCCCCACCGTTGTCCACAGTCTTTATTAATGTTATACTTTTAACAGGCATATGATTCTATGTCAGGGAAAAGTGTGTTTATTCCCGGGCCGGCCGGGAATAAAATAACCGGTAATTGAAGAGGGTTCTTTATGAAACAGTTATCTTCCGCTAAAGGGTTTACCCTTATAGAAGTGCTCGTAGGTGTGATTATCATTTCCATCATCAGTATCGCTTCCTTTACCACCGTTTCGGTGCTTACCCGTTCCACAGAAGCTTCCCGTAATCAAATAATCGCTTCCAATCTTATACAAAAAAGCATGGAGGAAGTGCGCCGTGTTGCGCAGACAGAATTTGATGACCTGAATACATGCGCCTTTCCCGCCGGAGGCGCGCTAACAGGCGATGCCTGTGGCTTTGAGGTCACGGATACGCATTTCCCGGGTTTTTCAAGGACCTTAACCGTGACCAATGAAGAGCTCCATAGTGCTGAATTGAAACGGGTTGTGGTTAGCGCATCCTGGATGGATATGGGATCACCGAGAAATTTGACCTCTGTCATGCTTATTTCCCGGCCCCCGGAGCCTTTGCCGGGGAATATCTGGGGAAGGGTTTATGAAGAGGGTGACCCCACCGCCTTGATCAAGGATGCCAAGGTAAAGGTAACCAAGGTGGATGGAACAGAAAATCAAGAGGTGCAAAGCAGAGCGACGCTGGATAGTGATGGCCATAATTATGATTTTTCAGAATCGGTGTCCGGCCAATATATACTGGATGCCGGTAGTTGGAACATGCGTGTGACGCATGACCAATATGACACTTATGATTATCCTGTCCCGATTGTTGTGGAAGAGGGCGGCCCTCCGGCTTTGATAGATATATCCATGACGCCCCGGCCGGAACCAGAGGAACCGGCCACCGTGAGCTACCGTATTGTTGACAGAAACACCGGCGCGCTTGTGAATTATTCGGCTGATCAGTACGGCCCTCATGTGTATTTAAGAGAGGGAAGCGGTGGCGGATATCGATATGATAGCAACCGGGAAGATGATCCTGAGCACACCTTTACTGTGAATTTTGGGCGTCAGGATGATCCGAATTACCGTGATCCCATATGCATGACCATGTTTACCTGGCGGCCGTATTTAGCGATGTGGACTTACCCAACCGGTTTCGGGGGCGCGCCTTCGTGCAGCTATGAATACAATAAAAACGGCTGGTCTTCTGCCTATGTGCGTGATGATATGGGGAGCCTCATGTGCGGTTATCCGCATTGGGATAGTTCGAATGCCGGCGGGGACATTGACAGGATCTGTGTGAGCCCCGGGGAAACCGAACATGTAACCATTCCCATGGAGCCTATTCCGACCGTTACGGTGACCGGAAAGATTACGGGACATGCCCCGGGAACCACGCCTCAGCTGTATGTGCGGTGGCCCGATAATGTTTATGATAAATGGGATAGATGGATGCGAAACAATCATATTAAATATGCTATTGATGCGGATGCCTCAGGGAATTTTTCAGTGGAATTACCCGCGGTGCAGGCTTTTCACGGCATGGGTAACCCAGCCAGGGATTTTATGCGTATACGTCCGAGGGGATACGTTCCGTACATGGCTTGTTGCGACAATGATACGACTTCCCGGCAGTGGGGCAGTTATTACAATGTAGGGCCTTTATTTCCCGGGGGCAGCACCATTGATGTGGGCACACTCCCGCTTCCCGGTGTCGGTGATAATAACTGCGGTAATGTGAACGGGAATATCATTGATGCCAAGACCGGAGGTGCGATCAACGGGGCCACAGTCAGGATCCGTTCCACAAATGACGGGACAGACGGGACCGGGTATTATGAACATGTTTGCAGCGGTCCGGGCTATCGTTTGTATGCGCCGGGAGGCAGGCAGACCGTGGAGGTAAGCCATGGGAGTTATTATAATCTCTCGACAGGTGGCAATGATTATTATACTTCCAAGTGGGGTGTGAATATTTTAACCGATCAGACAGTTACCTGGGACGGTAAGTTATGGCCGGTCGGATACGCCCAACAATTGATTGTCACGGTTCTGGATGCATCGACCGATGTTCCGATTGAAGACGCGGATGTGCGGTTACATTTGCATACAGGGTCAACCAGTACGGCAACGACGAATAGCGCGGGGCAGGCGACGTTTTATAATGTGCGTGAGACCTGGCCGCCTCCGGCACTGAATCCGGCGGATACGTATTTTGAGCATACGCCCAGAGGACATTCGGTTGAGGTTTACAATATTGATGGCGGGAATTATATCGTTCCTGAGAGTGAAAACGTGGACAGTTTGAATGACGGGGAAATCAAGAATGTAACGATTAAAGTGGCGCCCAAGGGCGCGGCCTGATCGTGGAAAGCCGTACCGGGTTTTAGGGAAAAATTTATCCAGGGGATGATTTATGATCAGATGCGCGCGTATAAATTTCGTTTCTGAATTTATATTTTTTTTAAACAGGTGGGAAACCGGATCTTCAAGGAAAAAGTGTGAACGAGGGGTGACCCTTGTTGAATTAATGACCGTCATGGTCATTTTAGGCGTTTCCATAGGTATGTTTTATTCGGTATGGATGTCCAATTGGCGCACTTTTGATCATCATAATGCAATCGCAGACCTTTGGCATGATGCCAATCAGATATCCCAACAGATGAGCATGGATGGGCGGGTCGCGGGCAAGATCACGGTGGCGCTCGATCAGAAGTCTGTGGATTTTGAAAACGCCCTGGGAGCGATTTATGTGAATTATCAAATGACTTCGACCGGGGATTTTATTATTACCCGGGGAGCAGCAGCCACGACCATAACCGACAGGATTGATTATGCGAATTCCCGTTTTATCCAGCAGGGAAGCTCGCTGCAAGCAGAGTTGAGATTGGTGGATGAGCAGGTCATAGGCGGGGAGGTGGTCATTGAACCACGCATGGAGGTTTTTCCGCGCAATTGATGGGGGGTTGGGGATTTTTTTAACAGGCATGGCTGGCACACAATACAGGGAGTAAGACCATGAACAAAGTACAGGGAAAAAACACATATTGCAAAAATAATGAGAGCGGCTACCTTTTGGTAGGCAGCGTCTTTTTGGTATTGTTTTTATCGATCCTGATAGGTTCTTCCATGATGCGGGCGGATTCGCAATTAACGGATGTGGACATTAAACGCTCACAATTACAATCCTTTTATGCCGCGGAAGCAGGGTTTGACAGGGCCATTTTTGAGTTGCGGCAGGACGCGGACTGGCGTCCAAGCGCGACCCATCAGGATGTGGCCATCGTAGACGGAGGGGATACTCTCGGATACTATACGCTGGACTGGGTTGCAGCCCCGGATTTGGGGAGTTGGCAAAGTATTTGGATCCGTTCGATCGGGCATGACGAACTCCAGTCGAGGCCGCGTTCGCTTTTAGCCCGGGTCGCAATAGCCGATCCTGCGCAATTTTTGGTCCTCACCGCCGGAGATCTTCATGTCGGCAGCGGTGCGGATATGGACTCTGATATTTTGGCGAAGAATGTATATTTTGATGTGAACGCGACCGCCCCTGATCCGGGCATTGATATTAATGGGCAGGTCTATTATCTGGATAATGTTTATAATGAGAGTGATCCGAATGTCCATTTTTGTCCGACGTGTAATGCGTCCCAGCCGCTTTCGATCACGTTTGCCGGCGTGGATATTGACCGGTATTCGGATCTGGTGGATACCCTTGTGCCTTCCGGAGACGGCGTGCGGGTAACCGCGGGGACGCATGTCGATCTTAATACGTATAGCACTATGGCTCCTCCCCCGGAAATAATTTATGCGGAGGGAGATGTGTATGTGTCCGGGGTCTATGAAAGTTCGGTGCTGGTTGTTGCCGAAGGGAATATTTATATTGAAGGCGATGTGGAATCCGATGTCGATGTCAGCGGGAACTCCCTGCATCAAATCGGTTTGCTGGCAGATGAAAATGTGTATATCCCGGAGTCGGCCCCTTCGAATCTGACTATTGAGGCCTTTGTCATGGCTGACGGGAATTCCTCTGATGGCGTTTTTCAGGCGCTGGGTGATAAATATACAAAAGGGACCCTGGATTTTATGGGGGCGGTCACAGCAAGAGGCGCCGGGATTAATGCGATTGATATGAATGTTTACAAAGACCGCAAGTATAATTTTAACACTGCCTTGAGTTCGAACAGTACGATCCCGTATACGCCATATATCGCTAATATTGTTGAATGGTGCGAAACAAACGATTTTGCGGTATCTTTTGTCGCGCCGGCAGGTGGGTGCAATCTATAAAATGAACAAAGGATTTACCTTAATTGAGGTCCTGGTTGGAATCGTTATCCTGGCGATAATCAGTGTCGCCTGCTTTACCACTGTTTCGCTTTTAACCCGCTCCACTGAGTTTTCCCACAAGAATATCATTGCCGCAAACTTTATGCAGAAAAGCATGGAAGAAGTGCGCCGCGTGGCTCAAACCAATTTTGATGATCTGAATTCTTGCGCCTTTCCGGCCGGAGGCACGCCGACAAGTGATGCCTGTGGCTTTCAGGTCACCCAGACGCAATTTCCCGGGTATACCCGGACATTAGCGGTGACCGATGAATATGCCACGAGTAAAGAATTGAAAAGAGTGCGTATTGCCATCAACTGGAATGAGATGGGAATGCCGCGGGAATTAAAGGCAGCGATCCTTTTGTCACGTCCTCCTGAGCCGTTACCCGGAAATATTTTTGGAAGGATTTATCGGGCCGGAGATTTTAACGATATCATCGAAGGGGCTGAGGTCAAGATTAATCTGTCCGGCGAGACAGATGAGGAAACAGCTGTTTCAGTGGCGGGCCTTGATGCGCAAGGCGCGAATTATGACTTCAGCGCGCCGGTGTCCGGTCAGTATCTTTTGAAACCAGGCAATTGGGACCTGCAGGTCGAACACGACGGCTTTGAAGATTATATTCATCCGGTCCCGGTGTATGTTCCTCCAGGAGACCCTCCGGCCAGGGCGGATATCCCTTTGACCCCTTTGCCGGAACCGGCGACCATCCATTTCCAGTTGGTGGACCGTGTGAGCAACGTGAATCTCAGCGGGTACAGCAGTTCTGCCCATGTCCAGTTGTGGGATGGCAATAGTCTTTACGCCAGCATGAATGGCCGTGTTAACGGTACCTTTGAGGTGACTTTTCCTGAACCCACAAGCCCTGCCTTTGTTTCTCCCCGATGCTTCACATTGAACACGGATAATGCTTACAGGTCTTTGCGCGCTTATAAAGTCAATGCCCTTAGCGCACCATCCTGCCGTTATCCGTATAATGCCGACGGCTGGTCTTCCGCCTATGTGCAAGCGGATAACAGTTTGGTCTGCACGAATCCGTATTGGGGCATTGACGCCAATGACCGTATTTGTGTCGAGCCGGCAGATAATCTTAACCTCACCATTCCTTTGGACCGGGTTCCGACGGTGCGGGTCACCGGCCGGGTCACAGGCCTGGCGCCCAATCAGGAGGGCCGGGTCTATGTCTATTGGCCCCGCCGGGAAGGGAATCCTTATTATCAATGGTTCGCCACCGGGATCAATGGGACTTTTGATATTCAGGTGCCTGCCGTGCAGTCTTTATTCGGTGATGCCAACCCTGTCCAGGATTATCTGTTACTGCGGCCTTATGGGCCGGTGCTGTATCAGGGCTGTTGTGAAAGCAATGCCACCACGAACCGTTACGGAGCGTATTATCAGGTGGGCCCGCTGTTTGAGGGAGATTCTCCCCGTGATGCCGGGCTTTTGGACCTGCCCGCGTATCCGGATTCTCAATGCGGGAATGTGCACGGTGAGATCCATGATGCCAAGACCTCGGCCAGCATTCATGGTGCGAGCGTAACCTTACGCGGGGTTAATCAAAATACCACATTAGGTCAATACCTTTACGCGTGCCCGGGATCCGGGTTCCGCCTGCCTCAAGGCGCCAATCAGGTCTTTGTCACAAATCATGCCCAGTATTATGCTTTTGCCAGTAACGGTAATTTGCAATACGCGTCGAGACCCGGGGCGGATATCGTGGCCGATACGCTGACGCAATATAATGCCTCTTTATGGCCCAGAGGCTATGGCCGTGTTGATGTCAATGTGGTGGATGCCTCAACAACTGGACCGATCGCGAATGTTATGGTAAACTTAAAACAGTATGACGGAACAATCTTGACAGGCACAACCGATGCCCATGGCCTGGTAACTTTTAACTCTGTTCTGGAAACATGGCCGCCAGCGGATTTGCCCGCGGCCAACCCCAATTTCCGGTACACACAACGTGATCATACGGTCACGGCTGTCAGTTCCCCGACAGAAAATTATACCCTCCCTGCCAGTGAAGCCGTCACAGGTCTCAACGCCGGCGATACTGTCGCCGTAACCATCAATCTCCTCCCCAAAGGTGCGATGTAAGGATCGTTAAAGTCTCCTCCCCAAAAGAATTATATTTAATGGATAAATCTTTATGGGATGGAGTATGGACGCTACGCGAACATTGCTTTTGGGTGAACGCCTCATTCAAAAAAATATTATTTCTCCCCGTCAATTGGCTTTAGCCCTCAAACGGCAAAAACAGGATCCCCAAAAATTGGGGGAGATCCTTTTGTCGCTGGGGATGGTCAGTGAACCGACGCGGTTCTTTTCCTTATTGGCCGGGCATATCGGCGTAAGGTATCTGGACCTTAAAAATATTCAAATCCCTTTAGAGATTATCCGCGCATTTCCCTCCCGGTTCGCGGGATATTACAAAGTGGTACCGGTCGCTTTGCACGGACAGAGGCTTGTGCTTGCCTCTGCCGATCCCGGGAACCTGTGTTTGTGGGATGAGGTCAGGGCTGTAGCCGGCCGGGATATCGAGATCGGCTTAGCCGCGCAAAAACCGGTTTTGGACACCATCCGCAAATATTATGGCGTGGGGGCTGAGACCATTGATCAGATGATGGACGCCGAGGGGCCGCCGGCGAAAAAGGGATCAGCGGATGAGGCGGTCATCGATCAGATCGACGGAGAGGCCTCTATCGGGCAATTCCTTGATCAGATATTCGGAGAGGCCTACCGGGAACGGGCCACGGATATTCATATTGAACCGTTTGAGGATGCCTTGCGTGTGCGCTACCGCATCGACGGCATGCTGCAGGATGCGCGGGTGCCGGATAATTTAAAATTTTTCAAGGAGGCCCTGGGCGCGCGCATTAAGATCCTTTGTCATTTGAATATCGCGGAAAAACGGTTACCCCAGGACGGCCGGTTTAAGGCGCGCTCAGGCCCGGCGGAAATGGATTTCCGGGTTTCTTTTTTGCCGACCCCTTATGGCGAGAGCGTGGTCTTGCGTCTATTGAATGCCACCCGTTTGTATGATTTAAAGGATCTGGGGCTGGACGCCCCGGAAACAAAACATCTGCGTCAATTGATCCAGCGGCCGCATGGGATCATTTTTTTGACCGGGCCCACCGGCAGCGGCAAGACCACGACTTTGTATTCCTGCCTTTCGAATATCAATACTGAACAAAAGAAGATCATCACCATAGAAGACCCGATCGAATACCGGCTTAAAGGGGTGACGCAGATACAAATTAACCCGGCGATCGGATTGAGTTTTGCCCACGGGCTCAGGTCCATGCTGCGGCATGATCCTGACGTTATGATGGTGGGTGAAGTCCGTGATCAGGAAACCGCGCGGATCGCCACCCAGGTTGCCTTGACCGGACATTTGGTTTTTTCAACATTACATACCAATGACGCGGCCAGCAGTGTTACCCGGCTTTTGGACATGGGCATTGATCCCTATTTGATTACCAGTACGGTGGAATGTTTTATCGCGCAGCGGTTGATCCGCAAACTTTGTCGGCATTGCCGCAGGCCTGTGGATCCGGAGCCGGCG
>JAGYNW010000169.1 GCA_018399915.1 Candidatus Omnitrophota bacterium | reverse complement strand
CAAAATGCGCAAAGAGTTTGCCCGAAAGGAAAAGAAGGAAGGAAGACCCGATTTGTCCGTGGTCTTTTATTTTTTATTTACCGGTTGTTTTGTTTTTCTCATTTTTAGAAGTTTCTTAAAAATAAAGCAATCTGTGTATGAAGAGGACCATGACTTTTAACAAAAATTATAATTTATGCTAAACTATTAAATTATGCATTATCTTGATGAACATAATATCTTTATTTTTCTTGTTCAGCTCGTCATACTTCTGGGTTTAGCCCGGGGCCTGGGTGAACTTTTCCGCAAATGGAAACAACCCCCGTTAACGGCAGAACTTCTTATCGGCGTGCTTCTGGGCCCCACGATCATGGGTCGGTTTATGCCGCTTTGGCATCAAGCCATATTTCCCAATGATATTGTTCAGCAAAACATGCTTGAGACAGTAGCCTGGATAGGCGTTTTATTTCTTCTTCTGGAAACCGGACTAGAGATCGATTTTGCTTCTGCCTGGAGGCAACGCGGAGACGCCTTAAAAATCGCGATTACCGATATTATGGTGCCTATGGTCATCGCTTTTATCCCGTGTTTTTTTCTTCCTGACCACTATTTAGCCAATCCAGACCAAAGATTTCTTTTTGCCCTTTTTATGGCTACAGTAATGACTATCAGTGCTATGCCCATTGCGGCACGCGCCCTCCATGACCTCAAACTTTCCAAAACAGACCTTGGTTTTTTGATCATGTCAGCTTTGTCTGTGAATGACATCATCGGATGGTTGATCTTTACGATGGTATTGGGCTTTTTTACCCAGGATGGCCTGGGTGTAGCCAATGTTTTTATGATCGCCGGTTCTACCATAGCCTTCACGGCGGTTTGCCTTACCGTGGGCAGAAAATTGACCGATAAAGTCATCCATGGGATTAAACAGAAAAAAATGCCGCAGCCCGGAGTTCCGCTTACCTTTATTTGCGTACTGGGCGCCTTTTGCGGTGCAGTAACCCAAAAGATCGGTATTCACGCTTTATTTGGATTTTTTATCGCAGGAATCATGGCTGGTGGATCCCGTGCGCTTTCAGAAAATGTGCGTCAAGTTATTTCACAAATGGTCTATGCCATTTTTGTCCCGCTTTTTTTCGTAAATATAGGGTTGAAAGTCGATTTTCTTAAAAGCTTTGATATTTTTCTGGTCTTACTCATAACGGTTATCGGTATTTCCGGCCGTTTTTTAGGTGCGTGGCTTGGTGTGAATTTAACCAAACTATCCAAAACTAACCGGCTTTCAATCGCTATCGCGCATACTCCGGGTGGCGCCATGGAAATCGTGGTCGGATTATTAGCCCTGGAATACAACTTAATCACCGAACCGATCTTTGTTGCCATTATTTTTGCAGCTGTCATCTCTTCGGTCATTCTTGGCCCCTGGTTCAATTATTCGGTTAAAAGGCGCAAAGAGGTCAGTGTATTGGAATATTTTTCTTTGCGGGACATTATCGCGAAATTAAGAGACACCCAACAAAGCAAAGCGATAGAGCAATTATGTGAACTGGCGGCAAACCAGGATGATATGCCTGAAGCGGAAAGCATTTATCAGGCCGTTATGAATCGTGAGAACGAAATGGGTACCGCTATGGAAGAGGGCATCGCTGTTCCACACGCCCGCATATCAGAAGTAAAAAGCCCGGTCGTGGTCTTTGGCAGGTCTGTGGACGGCATAGAATGGAACGCCCCTGACGGTAAACCCACCCATTTCATATTCCTGATCTTGACTTCTGAAGATGATTACGATTCCCAGGTTCAGATATTAGGGGCTATTGCTAAAACCATGAGCGCTACCGAGAACCGTACTGTTTTAACGAAAGCCAAAGATTCTCATGAGATCTGGTCACTCTTTCAACGTGAATTTTCAGACACACAAATCGTTAAAAAATCAGTTAAAAGATAATACGGCAATTACAAAGAACTTATTCAAAAAGTTATTTTTTGCGAAAGGAAACGAATGTCTCAGATTAATAAAAATGACCAAAAATCCTGGCACCACATGCCATCCGATGAAGTTCTCAGCCATCTCAATACATCCAAAACGCAAGGCCTGTCTGATGAAGAAGCCAACCAACGCCTAGAAGAACATGGACGCAATGAAATTACCTCGAAAAAAACGAAAAATATTTTTTGGCGATTTTTAGATCATTTTAAACAGCCGCTCATTTATATCCTTCTGATCGCCGCTGCCGTTTCCTTTATGATTAAAGAGCATATAGACGCGGCTGTGATTTGCGGGGTTGCCTTCATAAATGCCTTCATCGGATTTATCCAGGAGTTTAAAGCGGAAAAGGCAATCGCCGCTCTGGCTCAAAGCGTGGTAACGGAAATCCGGGTCTTACGTAATGGCAACACAGAGAAAATCACTTCTCAACAAATCGTCCCGGGAGATATTATCATACTGTCATCCGGGGATAAAGTGCCGGCGGATTTACGTCTCTTTGAGTCCCGCGATCTGCAAATCAACGAATCAACGCTTACCGGCGAGTCAGTGCCAACGCAAAAAAACACAGATCCAGCTGATACGGACGCGGTTGTCGGTGATCAAACAAGTATGGCTTTTGCCGGCACCCTGGTTACGCGGGGGACTGGCAAAGGTGTCGTTACCGCAACCGGACAAAACACGGAAACAGGCCGCATTTCCCAAATGATGGATGAAGGCAATGACCTGGAAACTCCTTTGACCCGCAAGATCCAGGCCTTTAGCAAAACACTTTTGTGGGTCATTTTGTTCTTTTCCGGAATAATTTTTTTGCTTGCTGTTTTAAAAGGCCTTTCCTGGATTGAAGGTTTTAAAGGAGCCGTAGCCTTAGCCGTAAGCGCCATACCCGAAGGACTTCCGGCCGCTATCACCGTAACACTCGCCATCGGCGTAAACCGCATGGCCCAAAGGCACGCTATCATCAGAAAGTTGCCGGCTGTTGAAGCCTTAGGGAGCACAACTGTTATTTGCTCGGATAAAACCGGAACATTGACGCAAAACAAAATGAAAGTACAACGTATTTACGCGGGGCAAGAACTGTATGAGCTCAGTGAAAAAACCGATGACGAAGCGCCTATACGGCAGGAGGGAAACCCCACTGATCTGAATAATCTGCCGACGCTTAAAGAGTGCCTTGTGGGCAGCCTCTTATGTAATGACTCCCATTTGGAAAATAAGGAAGGGCAATATGAAACTGTCGGGGATCCTACGGAAGGCGCGCTCCTTTTAGCTGTTATGCAGACCGGTATCGATCGGTCTGCGACTGAACAAAATCAACCCCGAATCGATACGATCCCCTTTGAATCCGAGAAACAATACATGGCTACTCTTAATAAAGGCGGAGACACACATTCCGGGAATATTATTTATTTAAAAGGCTCTGTCGAATCGGTCCTTGAACGTTGCGAAACTTCCTTAGACCGCGAGGGAGGCAAGGCTGATCTCAACCCGGACACCATACACCGACAGGCTTCATCCATGGCCCAAGAAGGACTAAGAGTGCTGGCTTTTGCCAAAAAAAAGACTGACAGCCAAAAATCCGAAATCCAAGATGATGATACCCGTACAGGTATGATTTTTTTGGGCTTAATAGGGATGATCGATCCTCCCCGGCCAGAAGCCATTGAAGCGATCAAGGTCGCTCAACGTGCCGGGATAAAGATAAAGATGATAACCGGGGATCATGTAGAAACGGCTCAGGCGATTGCTGATAAAATGGGAATTCGCGATAATGATCAGGAAAAAGTCTATAGCGGAAAAATGTTAGCAGACATGTCAGATAAAGATTTTTCTTCTGTTGCCGCCAGCAGCAGTGTGTTTGCCCGGGTAGCCCCTGAACATAAACTCCGGCTGGTGAAAACACTTCAGTCACAAAACGAGATCGTAGCGGTCACAGGCGATGGGGTCAATGACGCACCTGCCCTGCAGCAAGCGGATATCGGAGTCGCCATGGGTTTAATGGGAACAGAGGTTGCCCAGGAGGCAGCGGACATGATCTTAACTGATGATAATTTTTCCTCGATTGAAGGCGCGGTCGAAGAAGGCCGTACAGTTTATAGTAATATCCTTAAAGCTATCGGTTTTATTCTTCCGGTAAACGGAGGAGAAGCATTAACCATTTTCGCGGGATTATTGTTTGCCTCTGTTATTCCTATCCTGCCCGTGCAGATCCTTTGGGTCAATATGGTCAGTTCCGTGGCTTTAATGTTAACCCTGGCCTTTGAGCCTAAACAAAACGAAGCTATGACACGTCCGCCGCACTCTCCTCAGGAAAAACTGCTGACCAAAAGCCTGATCATCCGGGTCATCACGATCTCTATTTTTAATTTTGCGGTCACCTTTGGTATGTTTGAAATCTTTTCCTGGATGACAGATAATATTATGCTTGCCCGCACTGTTGCAATCACAACACTTATCTCTGCTGAAACGTTCTACCTGCTCAGCATCAGCCGCTGCGTGCCTTCCTTATGGGACTCCTTACGGGGTAAATCTGTTCAAATCGCGTATGCGCCTTTGATCGGAATCACCTTTTTGATCCTCGTGCAGTATCTGTTCAGCCAATGGGGCTTCATGAATGATATTTTCGGTACGCATCCATTAACAGCACAGTCTTTATTTTATTGTATCGGTGCCGGGCTTTTGGTTTTGGTCCCTGCCTTTATATTAAAACGATACGCCTCGATCCAAAAAAATAAACAATAGACACAAACAGCTTCTTTAAAAAGATATTAACAATAGATTACAGAAAAGAATAAAAGCATGAAAAGCAAAAAATGCGGATTAGTACTCAGCGTAGGAGCGGCCCAGGGTTTGGCCCATATCGGGGTTATTAAAGAACTCGTTGCAAGCGGTATGAGGTTTGACATTGTCTCCGGCTCCAGCATGGGCGCTTTAATCGGAGCCTGTTTCGCGAAAGACGCCGATATTCAAAGTGTTGAACGGATGATCCTGGGCATCGATTTAAA
>JAGYNW010000168.1 GCA_018399915.1 Candidatus Omnitrophota bacterium | reverse complement strand
TTTCGAATATAAAGATCATGAGGCCAAACAAAAGGAATTAGAGGCCCAGCAGATGGGCCGTCAGATCGAAGAAGAAGAACGCCGTAAAGCCCTAGCTGAAAGTAAAAAGAGGTTTGATGCTATGGATGGCACGCAGCTGGCCGCATTTTACGGGTATTCTGTTGAAAACCGTCGTATCAATTCCCGCTCAGCGGATAATATGCGTGGGCAAGTGATCTTGACGAAAAATGATTTGATCGCCGGTGAGATTATTTTAGAAGGACGCCTATTTACACTGGATAAAGCTAAAACACTGCTGATTTCTGAAGACGGCGGACGCACATGGAAAGAGCTTCCTTTGAGTAAAAATCTTGATTATAGAATTAAGCCATTGCCGAATAAACGATACGATATACTATTACGCATCAAAACAACGGATAACCGCGATGCGGTATGGCCATTATTTCCGGGCATTGATGCGATTATCTATCAGGATGTTGATCCCGATCAGGTCGTCGTGGAGTCTGTTAAACAACTGGCTGATGCCTATGAAAAGATGAATGTGACAGCTTTCATGGATCATGTCTCCCGGGATTATTTAGGGAATAAAGCGATATTGGAGGAAGGGGTGCGGTTTGATTTTGATATGTTTACCGGTATTCGTTTGACTATTTATATCAACCGGATCAGTCAGCGCGGGAATATGTATGTAGCCGAGACCAAATGGGATAAAAAGCAAACACCCAGAAAGACAGGGCAGGAACAAAGAACAACAGGGAAGACGACGTTTATGTTTGTTTTGGAGGATGGAAAGATGCGTATCAAGAATCTGCGCGGAGATTTGATCTATGCGACTTTATCGCCGCAGATCGCTCAGGCCTCAGGCAAGAGTTCTACGGTTGTAAATCAGATCAGAACCGCGCGCGATGACCGCAATCCCACCCAGCCCGGTGCGGGGGAGACCGAGGATGTCGGAGGACTTAGTGAAAGTAGCAGTAGTAGTGAAAGCAGCAGTACGTTGCTGACAGTCAAGACCGCGTCCTTTCGTACGGGCGGAAGCGCTGAATACATTGATTTTGAGACTGATACGGTTGGCGCAGGACAGTCAGGTGATATATATTTCGAAGGGAATGTTTTTTATGGAACCACCGTAAACGAGGATATCGATTACCGGGGAGCAGGTTTGGCGTTATTCAATTCTATAGATGAGGTACCCGGAGATTTTTCTGATGATTTCGGCAGCAGTGGAGGCGCTAATGGCGGAGAGGTATATGTGATCCTTACGACCCAGGGTAATTATTTGAAGATGTATACCCAGTCCTCAACAGAAAATCCAGAGGGATCGGGCTGGTTTGATGTTTCGATCAAATATGCGATATCCACGGATGGATCGACGAATCTCAAGACGGAATAATTGTAATAATTCAATCGAGAGGGATACGCGCGGGATGATTCGGCTATTACGAGAAGAGGATATTCTAAGGGTTGGCGAAATTTGGTTTGCCGGTTCTCTGCAAGCGCATCCCTTTATATCGCCGCAATTCTGGCAGGCCGCGCTTGCGGATATGCAGAATAAATATATACCCCAAGCTGACGGTTATGTCCACGAAACGAATGGGAGGATAGATGGGTTTGTCCTTTGGCAGGGGGATTTTCTCCATTGCCTTTTCGTGGATATAAAATGCCAGGGAAAAGGCATCGGCACTGCTTTGATAAATCAGTTAATGAGAGACGCCCGCGAGTTACGCCTCAAAGTGTATCAAAAGAATACGAAAGCGATAGATTTTTATGACAAACATGGGTTCCGTATTGTACGTGAGCTTATATGTGAACATACCGGGTGCGCAGAATTACTGCTGGAATGGAAACAAACAACTAACCGATTTTAACGCCAACCCCATCTTTTCTTGATATCCCCTGAATATTTCTTGACTTAAAACAATTTATGTGTAAGGTAGGGGCATGATACAAACCAATGGAGTGAGCCTGCAATACGGCCAGCGCAAATTATTCTCAAATGTTAACATTACTTTTTCAGAAGGCAATTGTTACGGGTTGATTGGCGCCAATGGCTGTGGCAAGTCCACATTTTTAAAAATTTTATCAGGTGAGATCGAGTCCACTCAGGGTGATGTGATCGTGACTCCGGGCCAGCGTGTTTCGATATTAAAACAGGACCAGTTTGCCTATGATCCGTACACTGTTCTGGATACCGTGCTGATGGGCCATGAGACACTTTATGCTATCATGCAGGAAAAAGATGCTTTATATCTTAAAGAAGATTTTAATGATGCCGACGGTATCCGGGTCTCAGAACTGGAAGCTGAGTTTGTCGACCTGGACGGGTGGAATGCCGAGCCGCAGGCCGCGAAATTGCTTAATGATCTGGGTATTCCCGAGGAAGCGCATCAACGGCAGATGAAGCAACTGGAATCCGGCGAAAAGGTCCGTGTGCTTTTGGCCCAGGCCTTATTTGGAAGTCCTGACATTCTTCTTCTGGATGAGCCCACCAATCATCTTGATACACAGGCCTGTATGTGGCTTGAAGAATTTTTATGCGGGTTTGAGAATACCGCGATCATTGTTTCGCATGACCGGCATTTTCTTGATAAAGTGTGCACGCATATCGCGGATATTGATTTTGGCAAGATCCAACTTTACGCGGGTAATTACAGCTTTTGGGCCGAGGCCAGTGAGTTGGCTTTAAAACAACGCGGGGAAGCGAATAAGAAGATCGAAGAAAAACGCGCTGAGTTGCAGTCTTTTATTGAGCGGTTCAGCGCCAATGCCTCTAAATCGCGACAGGCTACCAGTCGCAAGAAGATCTTAGAAAAATTAAAGATCGAGGACATTAAGCCGTCCTCGCGTAAATATCCCTATATTAATTTTGAGCAGGAACGGGAAGCCGGCAATGATGTTTTGCGTATTGACCATATTGCCAAGGCCCTGGATGGAGAACAAATGTTTAAGGACCTCACCATTTCTGTGGAAAAGGGTGACAAGATAGCCTTTGTGGGCCCCAATGACCTGGCAAAGACTACCTTGTTCCAGGTGCTGAGCCATGAGATGTCACCGGATAGCGGAGAACTTAAGTGGGGAGCGTCAATTAAATTAGCCTACTATCCCAAAGATCATGCTGCGTATTTTGATAGCGAATTGCGTATTGTGGATTGGCTGCGTCACTATTCCCCTAACGCGGAAGAGGAGTTTATCCGGGGATTTTTGGGGCGCATGCTTTTTTCCGGGGAAGAGTCTATGAAAGAGGTGAATGTTCTTTCCGGAGGGGAGCGGGTCCGCTGTATGCTTGCCCGCATGATGCTTGTGCAGCCCAATGTGTTGATCCTGGATGAGCCGACCAATCATTTGGACCTGGAATCAATAACCGCATTAAATCGTGGTATGGAGAAATTTCGAGGTACGATTCTGTTTGCTTCGCATGACCATCAATTGGTTCAGACCGTGGCCAACCGGATTATTGAGATCACACCCAAGGGATATGTTGACCGGGTGCATATGACCTTTGATGAATATCTGGAAGATGCCGGTGCCCGTGAAGCGCGTGCGCAACTGTATTGATTGGCAAAACGGTAATATGAAGCATTATCGGAAGGAACATTATCCGCAATAAACGCAGAAACATTTTGTGATTCCTGCAATTGTGTTTTTAAAATAAAACTATTCAAAAAAGGAAAATATGGCGTTGATTCCTGTTAAAAAAGAGATGGGGATCAAAGCAAAAGTTAAGACGACCGCAAGGGCGTGAATAGTTTTAACAAGAATGCCCAGCCAGTTGAAATAATACCACCCGTGTAATTCCTTGATGCTGCGCATCTCTTCAGTGACATGTTTGTATTGTTTTAAAAGATCGGATCCTGTATTCTTGGAAAGAAGTGGCGCATATTTGAGGCCTAACGCAGATCTTTTCCGATCTAATCGGGATTTTGTAACCTTTGCCATCTGACGCAGCGCCTCAACATCCTTGTTTTTGCCTACAGCCCGGAAACCACCAGGTCCGGTTTTTCCAATAATTTCCCCTTCACCAATAGATTCCCTTATCCTTTCAGATTCAGACAGTTTTTCTTGGTACTGATCGGCCAGGTTCAATAGTTTTTGTCTTTCGGCTGGGGATAGCAGGCCATGTTCCAGTGCCTGGTCATACATCTGGAGCGTGAGAGACCAACCTTTTTTTTGCAATTGGTTGAGATAGTTTTTTTCTGGTGCGGAGGTTATCCGGACAAGATAGGAACCAAAAATAAATGACAGAACGCAAGCCACTGCGGCATAGCGTAAAAAATTTTCGTTCGAAGCCGTGGGTAATCTTAGTTTTTTTAATATTGACATGGTAAATCCTAGTTTTGGTATAAATGAATCTTAAAAAATAACAAATATTTCAGTAAAAGTCATTAGAAATTTTAATTTATTTAAGAATGTATTGTAAGATAGATCAGGTGTGGTAAAATTTTTTTGCTTCTTAAAAGATATCTTTTTAATAAAAATATGGGAGGATTTCATGAGAAAATATTGCTGGCTCTGGTTGCTCGTCATTGGTCTGTTATCTTTACCTAGATTGGTCCAAGCGCAGGAAAATGTATTGGTCGTGTATTATTCCCGGACCGGGAATACACGGATGGTGGCCAAGCAATTGGCTCAGAGGTTTGATGCCGACATCTTGGAGTTGGTTGATCAGAAAGACCGAACAGGGCCGTTGGGATTCATGGCTGCCGGCAAGGATGCCATGGCAAAGAACCTGACAGAATTAAAACCTGTGGATGTGGATATTGATCAGTACGAGGTTCTTTTAATAGGGACGCCCAGCTGGTTTGGTAATATTACCCCGGCCGTCCGTACCTTTGTTTCTCAGAATGACCTTTCCGAGAAAACCGTTGGCATCTTTGCCACGACAAACAAGACTGGGGTTGAAAAGGCTTTGCAGCAACTGGCGGACCTGATCACAGATGATGCGCTCCAGGATCTGCCGCGACTTCCCCTCCGGACCACAGACCTTAAGGATCCTGAAGTTTTGCAAAAAAAGATCGATGCCTTTTATGAG
>JAGYNW010000167.1 GCA_018399915.1 Candidatus Omnitrophota bacterium | reverse complement strand
AATACCTCTGACCGGTATTCTGTGGCCCGGTTGATCGGGAAACTCACGCATCTGAAAAAAAATGAACAAAAACCAACGATTTTGCTTATTGGGCCCGGAAGGTGGGCCACCACCACGCCGGAGTTAGGCGTTCCGGTCACATTTGCGGAGATCAACACAGTTTCAATTCTTTGCGAGGTTGCTGTCATGCACGAGAATTTGGTTCCGGAAGTGTCTTTAGGTACGCATTTTTTCAATGACCTGGTTGAAATGGATATGCTTTATTTAGCGGTCTATCCGCAAAAGTATGATAATTTGCTTAACAATGATTTTATGGTTGCGCAGGATAATTTACTGCCAAAGCTCCTGCCTGAGGCGGAGAAATGGGCATCTGCGGTGCGCGTTCTGGATTTTTCCAAGGAAGACCATAAGAATTCTTTTTGCCTGTTCGCCGATGTTCTGAATCAAAACGCGGTTTGTTATCTTCAGTGATCAGAACACAGAGTGATTTCCCCCTTTTCCATGCTGGAAGATATGGAGGATTTTTTTTGAAGCTTTTCGAAAGTAAAATAATTGTGCTGGTCATATTAGCCGTGGGTATATTCGTGCTGGCGGTCATTCAACCTCCGCCTGATCCGACAATGTTTCAATTTATTAAGCCTTTCAATAATGCAGTGACGTTCAAAAATATTCAGTCCTCAACGATTGGTTTTTTTGTCTGGAATTACCTTTTGATCATGTTGTTCGGATTTGTATTGGCGCACCCTTTCTTTAAGAAAATCCCTTATGTTCCATTATTGATGAAATTCTTTTCCGGTTTTTTTATCGGGTTTACCGCCGTCTTGGGACTTGTTCGTCTGATCGCTTTCATTGTCCCGTATGCATATGTTTATTGGCCCACCCTGACAGTGATCATAATGGTGGTCGGGAAATTTTTGATCGCGAATTGTTTTTTTAAAGCAAGACGGATGCCGGCTATTTCAGGGAAGATGCTTTTTAAGGGTGTTGGATTATTGGGTCTTAATTGCCTCGTTCTCCTGATCGGGGCCGGATTTGTCTGGACAGCGCTTATGCTCCAGATCTCGCAAGGGGATTTTGTCTGGGTCGGCCATGGGATTGACCAGTATTCTTACTTGTTAAATGAATGGCGGGGGCAAGGGTTGTCCCATTTCCCTGTTGTCGCTCAGCACTATGATGAATTGATCTTTCATTATTTTCTCACATTACCGATAAGGCAAGGGATCAATCCGATCGTACCATGGTGGATGACATTGGCTGTGATCAAGTGGTCATTGTTCTGTTTTGTTTTTGTGTTTTTAAGAAAGATGGATGTGTCGCTATGGTTATCTTCTGTTTTCACGCTCTTTATGTTTTGGGGTACGGGTTCTGTCCTGCCGCAACATTACTATTTATTGTTCGATTCATCGAATCCGCTTTTTTACACCGTTCATTCCGGACGGGAAATTGGAATAGGTTTTATTCTTTTTATTTTGGGCTATTATTTATCTGTCCACAAAGGCGGCCCCTGGAATCCATGGGGGGTGTTCCTGTTTATGCTGGGGATAACATTCACATCGATATCGCATGGGATATGGGTCATTGTGTTCCTAATTATTTTGTTCTTTTCAGTGAGGGTTTATTCATCGGAGGGATTGATAGATGAAGATTGTTTTTAATTTGATCAATAAGCGTTATGATATGGCTTTGGTCCTTGCTTCAGTTGTGGCCTGTCTTTTGATGTATGCTTTGCCTTTTGATAAGGGCCCGGGATTTTTTGTTGCGCGTCTTGTTTGTGTTGGAGGATTGATCCTGGTTGCAGGGACGCGGTTTTTAGGGGCATGGATTTTTAATGTTAAGAAAATCATGCAAAACGGGATCGATCCGTTCATGATCGTGTGTTTCAGTGGCTTGGTTTTCGGATTTGTGTTCTGCGCGAACATGTTTGTGATCAACCCGGTGTCACGTCCGGCATTAAAGGCCTTGGAAGTTCCGCAAAAAAAGATCCCGTTGTTTAAAGGAAAAGAAGTCGTTGCGCAAAAAGGATCCTTGGCGATAGGCGATTATCGCGAACTTTCTCCCGATATTGTTTATTCCAGGAATATATTTGGTTTCACTTCTCATTATGGGTTATTATTAATTGCGATCGGCTACATTGCCTTTCTTAGCTCGCGCGCGGAGCGAAGGGGACAGGTTCCTGTTGATTGGAATGTGTGGTATGATTGTTTTTTAGCCTGTGTCGTTTTGTTGCCGCTTTTGTTTTTCTTTGCGGATTGTCTGGATTATGGGAATAGGGCCTGGCTGAAAAGCCGCTTTTTAGAAATACCGTATTATTTTATTTGGATCGTTTTTGCCAAAGCGTTGCATCAGTTTGGCGGGAAAAAAGAGAAGATCATTATTGGCATCTTTTTGATTGTGTACTGTGTCGTGCCGTTTGTGGCAACACAGAGAGTTAAACAAATACAGGCCAATTACGATATTTATAAACTTATCAGGCATATTACGAGATTGGGATACTAGTAAGGAAAGTCTATGTATAAACGCATTTTGGTTTTTATTCCAATGTACAATTGCGAAAAGCAGATTTCCCGGGTTCTGGCGCAGATTGATGAGTCCATTCAGTCCGCAGAGTTGGAAGTGATGGTCGTTGATAATCGAAGCACAGACAACAGTCGTGAACGTGCCAAGGAAGCGTTGGCCCATCTTAAGGGCTGTTCGGCCAAGTTGGTTCAGAATGAAGATAACTATAGCTTGGGAGGGTCACATAAAGTCGCGTTCAATTATGCGATTGATCAAGGGTTTGATTATTTAATTGTTTTGCACGGAGATGATCAGGGCAATATCCATGATGTCTGGCCTCTGATTGAACAAGAGGAGCTTGCCCGATATGAATGCCTGCTCGGATCACGGTTTGCGAAAGGATCGCAACTTGTTGGGTATTCACGATTTAGGATTTTTGGAAATGTTATGTTTAATTGGTTGATTTCATCGGTGATAAGACGTAAAGTAACTGATATGGGCGCAGGGTTAAACGCATACCGTGTTTCGTTTCTGAAAAGCAAGTTTTACATGCCTTTTCCTAATGATTTGACCTTTAATGTGTTTATGCTGTTTTATACGGTATGGCAACGATCCTGCTTCCGTTTCTTTCCATTGACCTGGAGAGAAGATGACCAGATTAGTAATGCGAAACTGTTTCAACAAAGCATGCGCATTTTATCATTAACAAAAGATTATGTTTTTCATTCAAAAGATATTTTTGCGCAGAAAGAGAATAGCTATTCCCAGAAGGAATATGCCTACCATATTGTGTATGAACATAATGTTAAGGACTTTAATGATTAGATCAAAAGGAGCAGCTTATGAGCGTTAATTATGTATTATGTGCGGCAGGAGAAGGATCACGGTTCCAGGAAGATTTCAAGAAACCGAAACCTCTGATCAAAATTCATGGCAAAACATTTCTTGAATGGGGATTGCAGTCCCTTCCTGTTTTTCAAGATGATAAGATCCTGATCATCACACAAAAGAAACACCGTATCCGGGAACAATTTTTTGATACGATCCAAGCCCAATATCCGTTCAATTATATTAAGTGGATAGAGCTTCATGACTTGACGAAAGGCCAGCTGGAAACAGCGTTGGCCGCCGAAGAATACTTTGATATGATGGCGTCAACCGTTATTTACAATGCGGATACCTATTTCCAAAGTAAATCATTGCTGGCGTTGATGGCAGATCCCTCCGTCGAAGGGATTGTTCCGTGTTCAAAAGAAGATGGCGATGCGTGGTCGTTTTGCTTGCCTGATGCAAAAGATCATATCCAGCAGGTCCGGGAAAAAGAGCGTATTTCCGGATGGGCGACCGTAGGTTTCTATTATTTTCGCGATACACCAAAATTCATCGAGCGCGCCAAGGCTGCGTTATCTCAACCCAATGAAAAAGAATATTATGTGGCACCGTTGTATCAGACATACATTGATGCCGGTGAAACCGTTGTAATGGACAGGGTGTCCTTATTCAAGCCCATGGGAACACCGGACCAGTTGCAGACATACTGGGGCATCTCTTTGGATGTCGTCAAGACCAATAATGCAAAAAAAGTGCTGGTCATTGATATTGACAATACGATCACGATCGAGGACCCCAGAGATCCTTATCCGGAAAAGAAGCCGAATATGGCCTTGATCCAGAAAATGCGGGAATACAAGGCCAAAGGTTTTGAGATTATTCTTCATAGTGCCCGCCGCATGAAAACACATAAAAATGATGAGTCCAAAGTTCTGGCAGGCGTGGGTCAGATCACGATGAATTGGTTGAAGGAACATGATGTGCCGTATGACGGGATCAAATTCGGCAGGCCATTCGCACAAAATGGATTTTACATTGATGATAAAACGGTCCGCCCATTGGATTTTGTGACGAAATCCGAGGAAGAGATTTTAGCGATGATCAAAAAGGAAAGCGAGTTTTTCCTTAACTCCGGAAAGAAAAAAGATATAAAATCCGAGCCGCTTTTGTCTCTTAGAGTTTAATTTTTCCTAATGGACCTCTTTCTTGCAGTTAAGAATTTTTTTCGATTCGCCTGAAGAGCTGCTAAACAGTACATGTGATGACCCTGGCGCTGGCTCAAAGAAGATGTGGAGGGATCATTCCTGCGGACCTGCCGGAAAATATTTGACAGACAGGAATTTGAAGAGTATATTATTTTTTAATATTCAGGGCATTGGCGTCTTGAAAATCTTTATGTGTTGAATTCAGCGTAGAATCCTATTATCTGAAGATTTTAACCGCGCCAGTGTTGTCGAATGTTAACGACCTCAAAAAACATATAAAGTTTTTTGGGGCTTTTTTTTGCTTAAAATTTTTTTAAAGAAGGGTCTTTATAAATGAACACGATCGTAGAAAAAAAACAGTTATCAGAAGAAGTCTTTCTTTTTAAGGTTGAGGCCCCGTTTATCGCGGAGGAATGTTCAGCCGGCCAATTTATCATATTGCAGGTGGTTGAAGATGGAGAGAGGATTCCGTTGAGGTACTCTTTTCCGACTGAATGCCAG
>JAGYNW010000166.1 GCA_018399915.1 Candidatus Omnitrophota bacterium | reverse complement strand
CGATAATTAATGTAGGGAACATCCCACGTTAAATCTTCAAAATTCATTGGATTCCGGTGAAGACGGATATCGCGAAAGCCCACGGAATCAGGCCATACAGGACAATCGACGACACCGACACGAATATTGCGAAGGCCTTTGTCTACAAAGAATTTCTTTAAAAATCCCGGACTGTTAAAACGGATATCACCATGAGTCCAAGGGATTTTATTGATGTAGTGGGCGAATTTATGCAGATAAAATCCGATATTGCGGTTATTGACGGAAAAGATAGCCACATATTTTTTAGAAAGTCGGATCATTTCTGTTAATAAAGCGTCTTTATCGGGATATATAGGCAAAAAAGCAAAATTCCAGACAAAGTCAAAAGAAGCATCCGGTTTATCGATATGTTCAAGGTTTTCGATATCATGAAAAAGAACATTATCGGCAACGCCGAAATTTTCGTAACACGCCAAGGCCTCTTTTTTTCCATTGATCAGTGTGGTCTTACATCCGCTAAGGGCGAAATCCAGAGAATACAGAGAAGGCGCAGCTTTAGCTCCGTGCGCCGGCATTTCACAGACAGTGTGAATATTGAGCTCGCGGGTAAGTTTTTCAAGTTCTTTGCCTAAAGAAAACCGTTCATAATTCACGCCAAAAACTTCGGTCTCTTTTTGATCAGATATCTTTTTCAAATCAATTTCTCCTTTTGATACCATTGAAGCGTTTGCAGTAATCCTTCCTCCAGGGGAACACGGGGAATGTAACCCAAATCAGATTTAGCTTTGGATATGTTCAAAATCCGGTCAAAGGTGATTGAGGCAATATTTCTAGTGGTTACTATCGGTTTTTTTCTAAGAATAGTGAAAAATGTCTCTTGAACAACGGCCAGGAATTTAGCCAGAAAAATCGGGACATATAGAGAAATGATCTTTTTATTATAAAAGCGACTCATGATTGTGACAATTTCCTGTTGGCTGTTAGAAGTTTCCGGTCCTATTAAATATGTTTGACCTGCTTCGGCATGGTCCATGGCCAGAAGAAGCGCGTCAATCAGGTCTGTAATGAACAATGACGGCGCCAAATTTTTGCCGAGGCCGAATTTGGGATAAATACCTTTTTTCGCGATCTTGGCCATGGTCAAAAAATCTCCTTGGAATCCGGGTCCATAGATCATACAGGGGCGTATGATTGTGACCGGAAGCCCTTGTTGGGCATATTGTTGCGCTTGCTTATCAGCCTCGTGTTTGGAAATTTGATAAGGCGTGTATGGATGGCACTCTGTTCTTTCATCGATGATATGGCTTTTAAGGATACCATAGCTGGCGGTGCTACTTAAATGAAAAATATTCTTTATTGTATCGTGCGGGCGGCATACTTCAATGATATTAACAAACCCTTCGACATTGACTTTTTGAAATTTTGCCAAAGCCTGGGGCGAAGGGCGGTCATGTCCCATTAATGCGGCTAAATGATAAACAATATCAATATCTTTCGCTATCCCTTGGAGAGTCGCCTTATCGGTAATGTCCCCAACGCGGTATTGGAGCCTGTCGGAATGACCGAACAGGCGTTCGGCTTTGTTTTGATCGCGGACCAGGCAGCGGCAGTAATGGCCTTTTTCCAAAAGTTTTTTTGTAAGATAGGAGCCGATAAATCCGGTTGCCCCGGTAATCAGAATGTTCATTTATCTTTTATAAACCTCTTCTATCGTTTGTTTAGCGATGGTTTTCCAGCTTAAATCTTTTTGCACAAGATAGCAGTCATCGATGAGTTTTTTGTATAATTTCTTGTCCTGCAAGATGCGGATAGTTTTTTGCGCCAAGTCCTTATGATCCCCGGGTTTTGTTATACAGGCCTCATCCAGAACATAATCCGTTAATCCGCCGGTATCAGAAACGATCAAAGGAATATGAAATGGTAAGATCAACGCCCCAACCCCACTTTGTGAGTTGAAATGTTTATATGGCAGTAAAATGATATCAGAAGCTTTGAAGATGGGTTCGATCTCATCGGTTGCGATAAAACCGATCTTTAGCAAAACCCTTTCGCTAAGGTTGAGATGTTTGATCAATTGATCGTATTTCCCCCACTCTTCCCAACACTTCCCTGCGATGAGCAGTTTTACGGATTCGTTTTTGATAAGTGCCAGAGATCGTAGAGCGATATCTAAACCCTTATAATCACGGATATGCCCAAAGCATAAAAGGATTTTTTCCTCAGGCGCTATTTTTAAAAGCGCGCGTGCCTCCTGTTTAGTTATCCCGCGCAAAGGGTTTTCGATAAGTCCGTGTTTGACCACGTGAATAGGTCTGTTTTTGATCAGTCCTTGCAGCTCTTTTTTGTTTGATTCTGTATGAACAATATATTTATCACCCAGAAAAAAGACCGATTTATTGAGCAAAATCTTAATGGGATTTTTCTCATGCGGCAAAACGTTATGGACAGTCAGGATGATCTTCTTGCCCCGGAGTTTACAGATCCCAAGGATAACCATGTATAAAAAGGCGAGCGGATAACTCCACCATTGGGCATGGACGATAGGTGTGTTGATACGAAAAGCTTCGATGACCCAACCGATGGGATTATACCAGTTTAATACGTTGCGAATGTTTAATTGCTTGTGTTCTTCAAGGCCGGTGGCGCTTTCATCTTGCATTTTACCGGGATATAAAAATTTTGGGTAGATATGATTAAATCCGAGAAATTCAATATGCGTGTACTGCGAGAGCTCAGCGACCAAGCCTTTGGTATAAGGACTCAGGCCGGTTATGGGAGGTAAAGTGCTGATCATGGTAATGTGTGGCATGGTATTAGGCATAACGCGGATCCTTTAGAGCCTAGTGTCAGTTATAGAATGAAATGACGGCTTTGATTATCTTTTCTTGTTCCTCTGAGGTCAAAAACGGGTGCATAGGTAAAGAAATGATGTTTTGCGAAACAGCTAAAGCCACAGGGAAATCCGTGTCCGCATAGCCTAAAGGCTTAAAGGCTTTTTGCATGTGTAGTGGTTTGGGATAGTGGATCGCTGTGGGGATATCCTTTTTTCTGAGATGCGCTTGCAGACTATCGCGGTCATTCACTTGGATGGAGTATTGCGCGTAAACAGATAAATTATGATCAAGGACGCTGGGTGTTGTAACATACTTATGCAGTTGTTCATCATAGCATTGGGCAATGGTCTGACGTTTAGCGATTTCTTCAGGGAAATGTGGGAGTTTTGCCAGCAATACAGCTGCTTGCAAAGAATCGAAGCGCGCGTTGATCCCTACCCGGATATGTTCATAGCGGTCATTCCCTTCCCCGTGTGTGCGAATGGATTTCATTATGTTGTACAAAGAGGCGTTATCGGTAAATACCATGCCGCCATCCCCGTAACAGCCTAAAGGTTTTGCCGGGAAAAATGATGTGCAGGCGGTTCCGGCTAAACAACCAGCTGGCCGGTTTTTATATCGGGCGCCTAAAGACTGCGCAGCGTCTTCAATAACAAAAAGTTTGTTTTCTTCGGCGATTTTCTCAATGGCATCATAATCCGCGCATTGACCGAAAATATCTACAGCCAAAATACCTTTAGTTTTCGTTGTGATCGCCCGCGCGATATGCGAAGGATCAATATTATAAGTTCCGGGATCGATATCAACGAAAACTGGTTTAGCGCCTAAGAAAGAAATAACCTCACTGGAAGCAATGAATGTAAATGGGGTAGTGATGATCTCATCTTTGGGTTGTATGCCATGGGCCATTAGCGCCAATAAAAGCGCGTCGGTTCCCGAAGAACAGGATAAGGCAAATTTGGCATGGGTAAATTCTGCCAGTTTTGACTCGATCTCTACAACTTTAGGGCTCATGATGAATGCACAGGAGGAAACCACTTCTTGCATCTGTGCGTCTATTTCTTCCTGGTAAGCCAGGTATTGTTTTTTTAGGTCGATAAAGTTCATTTTAAGTTACTTGATAATAGTTTTGGATTTTTTTCTGGGATCAATTTTCGATATGTTTTTGACGGAGCTCAATTTTTTTGACACGCAAAAGAACATCTTCAATCAATCTCCGGTTCGCGGAAATAAGGTCTGTGACCAGCCCGATGATCAGTAATTGGAAACCAACGATCAAAAAGATCGCCGCCAAAATCAGGGATTGAATCTTTCCTGCGGCGCCGTACATTAAATACGTGAAAAGGAAACGGCTGGAGATAACAATCCCAACACATAAGGAAATGATCCCAAGGTTCATAAACAGCCTTAAAGGATTAAACATCGCCCAAACACGGACCATGGTTACAAGAGAACGTTTAATATATTCAGGAATGCTTTTAAATAAGCGCGAAGGACGATCGACACGATTTGTATTGATCGTAATATTTTCTATGGCTAAATTTTTGTGGCCTGCCTGAATGATGCTTTCCAGGGTATAGGTGTAATCAGAAATAATATTGATCCTCAGGGCTGCTTCACGGCTGTAAGCCCTGAACCCGGTGGTCGCGTCCGGGATATCCGAACCGGATAAGATGCGCACCACATATGATCCCAGGCGTTGGAGCTTTTTCTTGAGCCAGGAAAATTGCTTGACTTCCTCGATGTTCCGGTTACCGATAACGATATCCGCTTTACCGTCCACGATAGGTTTGACTAAACGCGGGATATCTTCACCTTTATACTGGCCGTCAGCATCGGTGTTGACGATGATATCCGCGCCTTTTTTTAAGGAGGCGTCAAGGCCGGTGTGAAAAACATAAGCAAGCCCTTTTCTTTTAGTCATGCGCACAAGATGATGAACCCCCTTCTCTTTCGCCACCTCCGAGGTCCTGTCAGTGCTTCCATCATCAATGATCAGAATTTCAATAGTATCGATGCCTTCGATATTTTGAGGCAGGTCTTGCAGAGTCTTGGGTAAGCTTTCTTCTTCATTCAAGCAAGGGATCTGGATTATCAGTTTCATAGCCTATCCTTTAACGACAAATATTAAATAATATTTATATATATAATAATAACTTCACATTTTTCTTCATATTATCTGAATATTAACTTTTGTAAACTTTTTTCCAATATTTCTCTA
>JAGYNW010000165.1 GCA_018399915.1 Candidatus Omnitrophota bacterium | reverse complement strand
GAAATGGAACCAACCAGCCTTCCTTATTCCTTGGCCAAGTCTGCGGGCGTTGTTTTGTGTCAAAGTTTCCGGAAACAATACGGATTAAATGCCGTGGTTATAGTGCCAGCTACCGTTTATGGACCGGGCGCAGATACAGATTTAGAAAAAGCCCATGTCTTAGGCGCGATGATCGGACGATTTACCAAGGCGGTCGAGGAGAAGGCAGAATCTGTTACTTTGTGGGGTACCGGAACGCCGCGACGCGAGTTTCTTTATGCGGATGATTTCGCTGAGGCGTGTGTTCATTTGATGGAGAAATACAACAGTGAAAAAATAATAAATGTCGGCTGCGGCGAGGATATCACGATCAAGGACCTGGCAACGATGATCGCCGGGGTTACCGGTTATCAGGGCAGGATCGTTTTTGATTCTTCAAAGCCGGATGGCACTTTTCAAAAATTGCTGGATAATCGTTGTGTGCGTAAGTTGGGATGGAAGCCGAAACAAGATATTGCTGACGGTGTCAGCCGGACTTATGAATGGTTCCGATCCCAAAAAAAGACCACTCAGGAAGTTGATTGATAAGAATAAATAAGAATATAAAGAACGGAGTCAGAATATGAAAATTTTAGTAACTGGCGGGGCCGGATATTTAGGATCCATAATGGTTCCTCAATTGTTGCGAGAAGGCTATAAAGTAACCGTATTGGATAATTTTTTGTATAATCAAACAGCTCTTTTGGATTGCTGTTATGATGATGACCTTTCCATTGTGAGAGGGGATACCCGGGATAAGCCGCTTGTGAAAAAGTTGATGCAAGATGTGGACGCGATTTTCCCTTTGGCCTGTTTGACCGGCGCTCCGTTATGCGCCAAAGAACCTGAAGCCGCTCGGGCCATCCTTTCTGATGCGGTTAAAATGATCCTGGAAATTAAATCAAATGATCAGATGGTCATTTTCCCGACAACCAATAGTGGTTATGGCGTAGGGGAAAAGGGGAAATTCTGCACAGAAGAGACTCCTATGAATCCGATATCAATTTACGGGAAGTTGAAAGTCGAAGCAGAAAAGGCGGTTCTGGATGCCGGAGGGATAACCTTGCGTCTGGCCACGGCTTTTGGCATTAGTCCGCGGATGCGGTTAGATCTGCTGGTGAATGATTTTACTTACCGAGCTGTTTATGACCGTTTTATTGTTCTTTTTGAGGCGCATTTTAAACGCAATTATATTCATGTCAGGGACGTCGCTAATGCCTTTATTCATTCGCTCAAAAACTTCGAAAGCATGAAGAAAGAGCCATACAATGTCGGCTTAAGTGATGCCAATTTAAGTAAATTGGAATTGTGTCAGGAGATCAAAAAACATGTACCGGAATTTTATTTCGTGGAATCCAATATCGGAGAGGATCCGGACAAAAGGGATTATATCGTCAGTAATGAGAAGATCGAAGCGGCCGGGTTCAAACAGCAGGTTTCCTTGAGCAAGGGCATAGCGGAATTAGTCAAGGGTTATCAGGTGATCAAGCGTAATCAGTACGCGAATATATAATATTTTTGATCGCAAAGGAAGAATATGAGCAAAAAGATAGATGTTGTTTTAGTGAAAGTAAATAACCGCAAAAAGGTTTTTCAGGCTTTGGGCAAGGACCTATCGGGCATTGAACCGCCGTTATGGATGATCCTGACAGCAGCTTATCTGCGAAAGCAAGGGTTACATGTTTCGGTTATCGATGCTGAGGCCGAAAATTTGGATATGGATGAAACCATCGTGCGGGTCCAGAAATATCATCCTTGGCTTGTCTCTGTTGTTGTTTCTGGAACGAACCCGTCGGCATCCACAATTAATATGACGGGTGCCGGGCAGTTCTTGCGGCAGTTTAAGTCGGTGTGCCCGGATGTCTTAACGTCTATTTCCGGGCTTCATGCTTCGGCGCTTCCTCAACGCACTATGCAAGAAGAAGCCGCAGATTTTTTGATTGAAGGAGAAGGGTTTACGGCCATGTACCAGTTGACAGAGGCGATCAAGCAAGGCCGCATCAAAGATTCTTTAGCCGGGATCCAGGGGCTCTGGTATCGCCGTGAGGGTAAAGTTCTTTCCAATGAACGCGCTCCCAATATTGCTGATTTAGGGGAGCTTCCTATGCCGGCCTGGGATCTTCTTCCTATGGATAAATACCGCGCACATAATTGGCATTGTTTCAGTCATATTGAAGAGCGGTCTCCTTACGCGGTCATATACACAAGCTTGGGGTGTCCTTTTAAATGCAGTTTCTGTTGTATTAATACTTTATTCGGGAAACCAGGTATCCGTTACCGGCCCCCTCGTCAGGTGGTGGAAGAGATTGATTTTTTGGTAAAGAATTATGGGATCAAGAATGTAAAAGTTCTGGATGAGATATTTATCCTTAAATGGGACCATGTTGAGGAGATCTGCGATGGCCTGATCGCTTTGGGTCATGACCTCAATTTATGGGTTTATGGAAGAGTCGATACGGTCAAGCCCCATATGCTTGCCAAGATGAAGAAGGCCGGCATCAATTGGATCGCCTATGGGTTTGAATCCGGAAGCAAGAAGGTCCGGGATGGTGTCTCGAAGGGCCGGTTTGATGAGTCGCAGATTAAAAATATCGTTCAGATGACACATGAGGCCGGGATAGAGATCGTGGCCAATTTTATTTTTGGGCTTCCTGACGATGACCTTGAGACTATGCAGGAAACGCTGGATTTAGCGAAAGAACTTAACTGCGCCTATGCAAATTTGTATTGTGCGATGGCTTATCCGGGTTCGCAATTGTATGCCGATGCCTTAAAGCAGGGCGTTGAACTTCCCTCGGAGTGGAACGGATATTCTCAATTCAGTGAAAATTGTTTGCCTTTAGCAACCAAACACCTTTCCAGCGGACAGGTCCTTAAATTTCGGGATCAAGCCTTTAACGATTATTATAAGGATCCGCGATATCTTGCCAGGATACAGGACAAGTTTGGTGCCCCGGCCGTAGAAAATATCAAACAGATGTGCTCCGTTCAACTAAAGAGGAATAATTACGAATACATGAATGACAAGCTATTTGCTTGAATATAAGGGAGACAATTATCATGATCATTAGCCGCACACCTTTTCGAATGTCCTTTTTTGGCGGGGGCACGGATTATCCCACTTGGTATGAAGAAAATAAAGGCGCTGTTCTGGCTACAACCATCGATAAATATTGTTATATTACCTGCCGCTATTTGCCGCCTTTTTTTAAACATAAATCGCGGATTATTTATTCGCAAATGGAGCATGTGAAAAGAATAGATGAGATCGATCACCCGGCTGTGCGTGAGGTTCTGCGATATCTTAAGATCCGTCAGGGCGTAGAGATCCATCACGATGGAGACCTTCCCGCCAGGACCGGCCTGGGATCAAGTTCCTCTTTTACGGTCGGATTATTGAATGCGCTTTATGCTTTGATCGGGAAGATGCCGACTAAGGAGCAGTTGGCTGAGGAGGCTATTTATATTGAACAAGAGATGTGTAAAGAGAACGTAGGATGCCAGGATCAAACATTGGCCGCGCATGGCGGCCTTAATTTTATTGAGTTTGGAGGAACAGACCATTTGCAGGTGCGGAAGGTCACGGTAGCAAAGGAGACAATCAAAAATTTAGAGAAATCTCTGCTGTTATATTTTACAGGGTTTTCCCGGACCGCTTCCAAAATCGCGGAGCATCAGATCAAGAATATGCCCAATAAACAAAAGGAACTCAAAAGGATGTATGATATGACCTTCCATGCTCTGGGTCTTTTACAGAAAGATAGACTGCAGAAGTTCGGGATGCTTTTGGACGAGGCCTGGCAGATCAAAAGGACTTTATCTTCAAAGATTTCTTTGCCGCATATTGATAATATGTTCGCGGTTGCGAAACGCGCGGGCGCGTTAGGAGGCAAACTCTTAGGCGCTGGTGGCGGGGGATTTGTTCTTTTGTATGTTCCTCCATCCAAACAGAAAGTCGTTAAAGAAAAGTTAAAAAAGCTTTTAATGGTTCCGGTCAGGTTTGAAGGTTTGGGTTCGCAGATTATTTTTTATCAACCGAACGGGCCTAAAGTATCAAGTTAGAAGAGTGATAATATATTATTTGGAAATATAAAAAAGGCATTTCGCTTAATATAAGAGAAATGCCTTTTTTATAATAACAATTTTATTCTGCTGAAATCGCTTCAACAGGACAAACAGCTGCGCAGGCGCCGCAATCTGTACATGTATCCGGATCAATCACATAGATATCTCCTTCGCTAATGGCGTCAACCGGACATTCCGGTTTGCAGGAACCACAAGCCGTGCATTGATCTGAAATTTTGTAAGCCATGATAAATAACTCCTTTTTTATTTCGTTTTACTTAATCGTTTCATTCATTTTTCTCTATCAATACTAAAATAGAAATCTTTTTTGTGCAAGCAATGAATTCAAGGAAGCCATGGATTTAGCTTGCGGGTCATCCAGATGCTCGATGATATGTTTGGCATAGATCCGGTCAAAGGCATTATCATTAATTGGATACGGAAAAACATTCAGGTCATGGATGATGTCTGCCTTGCTGTCCGGGTCGATGTCCATGCCCACGGCATCCGGAATTTTATTGATGCCGCAACCAATGTCGAGAATAAGATTTGTATTTTGGGTCATGGGTTTATCGTTTAGCTCTGCCTAGCATGAAAGATTATTGTGCGGCCTATTAAATAAATGAATTTACCAAAAAAGATTGTTTAAAGCAAGCAGAATGATGGATTGTTATTCTTTGTTTTCGGAAACAGTTTCATCATGCTGATAGATTTTCATGTCAGGCGTTGTAGATGTTAGTGTGTAGTGCTCCCGAATATAATTGATTATTTGGTAATATTTTTCTTTGTTTCGTTTTATTTGGAAGAAAACCTTTAAATGTTGGATATCTTTTTCTTTGGATAATATCGCGTAGCGGGGTTTTTTCTTTTTTAGCTCCTCAAAGAGTTGTTCATGCCATTCATCATCGATCCAGGCAAAAGAGACCATGGGAAAGCGTCCTATGAATGGGCGGTCGACAAT
>JAGYNW010000164.1 GCA_018399915.1 Candidatus Omnitrophota bacterium | reverse complement strand
AAGTGGAAACATTGACGGGAGCGATATTAAGGATAATCGGGTTCACACCTGTAACCGAAAGAAACGCGTCTTGCTGGAATTGCAAGGGTAGCGGCATGCCCTGCGGATCTTTGCGGACCGTAAAATTAATATACTCCGGGTTCAGATCAATACCCCCGACATCCTCTTTCGGTAAGGTGCGGCTTGTCGTCATGGCATGGTCTTCTCGTAACGGTTGCTTTGGTGTTGCCACTAATTGCGATTGCACAGCTGCCGGCCCGTCCAGTGCCACTTTGATGTGATCCAGATACACATCGACCGGGACACGAAAAACATCATCCGCCTGTACTTTTTCGTCAGGGATCGAATCAGCCACCGCGGCTAAGGCCGCCCAACGCGTAGCATGCGTCAATCCGAATTTATCCCTTTTTACCTGACGATACGCCGCGGCCTGCATGCGTGCGTACAGATCCTGATCCGTATAAAGAGCAGACAAATGCTCCGCGACCTCTTCGAGGGCGGGCATCTGTTCGGCCAGCTCTTCTTCGGCCGGGACCAAGAAATTGTCCAGACCGCGCGGCATTTTTGTCACGGCCTCCCTGGATGGGTTTATCAAAAATCCTGTTTCTTCATTAACGATCTGACGCCCCAAGCCACCCACATTGTAAGCAATAGTAGGGATACCTTTTTGCAGGGCCTCAGATACTTTGATCTCAAAACCCTCAGCCAGTGACAACTGCAAAGCGGCAAAAGAATAGCGTAAAAGCGCATTCAAAACCTGATCGTTATGCGGCAAACGCACAATCTTGATATCCTTAGCTAGCTCAGGATACAATTTGTGGACTCTGTCCATGGTATCAATCAAATACTTCATACCGTCAGGATCATCAATAGCGCCATGTCCGGTCAAAACCAATTGTGGCATTTGGTCAGCAGAAAGCCCTTGGGCCAGCAACTTCGCGCGAAACAAAGCAAAAGCCTCAAGCGCGCCGGCTATATTCTTGGAAGGATCAAACCGGGCAACCTGAATAACATACGGCCGGCTGAGATCCAGGGGTGTTAAGAAGTCTCCGTTAATGTTGATCTCTCTTGGCCCGAACCATTCGGCCATAATTTCTGTTTCCCTTTCCAAAAAAGAAAGGACATTATTATTCTGCACAGGCAAGAAATGATTGAACCTCAATAAGGCATCCAGAAGGATATCGGCGGGTAACCGCTTATTGAGTCCGTCGATAATATCCGTGCTGGGATTCATGATAACGGTAGCCACCTCGTCCGGGACATTGGGCGGCACGGATTCTTCGATCGGATCCGTGGGATGGATGACTGCGAGCTTAACGTGATCCCGTATCTTCTCCCATAAAAAATTCCAATTATGCCGGGCATCCGTACCCTCAGCCATATCGGCCTCAAAGTGAATATGCGAGCGATAAATGAATTCGACCTTTTTATTATACTTCTTTGCCAACGCAACAATCCCTTCAACCATCCCGGAAGGCTGGTAATCATCTACAACCACGACTAATGTCTCTTTGGCATTCTCGACCACTTCCTCAAAATGCGGAAGCTGTCTCTCCCACCCGGCTTCCAATATCTTTTTGTCTTCTTCCAAAAGCCGTTCACTAGCGCGACCCTGAAAGGTATTGTGAAAAGATTGCTTAGTAACATCAAAAAAACTTTTTTCGTCCGCTTGAGGGACATGCCGCATCACGAACCATTGCGCGTCAACCCCGCTTTCCTCAAGGATCCTCAAATTGCTGTGCCGCATCAAGGCCACACCGCCACCTTGCGCGGTTGAATTCAAAAAAACCATGGTTACCTTATCTTTAATCTTGTCAATCCAGTATTGATATTCGGCCCATTCTTCTTCAGAAGCGATGCTCTGATACTCTTGCAATGAAAGCAAAGGATCAGCCTGGACCAAATTGGTCTCAGGATCCACTTGTACCTTATAATTCTCAAAAGGCCCTTCGGTCGTATACTTTGAGGCGCTTAAACGCGCGGCGGAAAAAGCGCGGGCCTCATTATTCATCGCCGGAAAACCACCCAAATCATCCGGAGCCACTTCAAACCAGTTAATATCCAAATCCATCCACATGCGCGATCCCAAGCCTTTAGCCAAGGCAGATTCGAGGTTAACAAGCCCGGCGCTGACAATCTTCACCTTATACGCGGCTGACAACTCTCTGACCGCACGGGCTACCTCGGCTTGAAGCCTATCTATCCCGGCTTCTTGCCGATCCACTGTGTAAAAACGAGCATCTCCACTCTCCAAGGCAACATAAAAACCCTGTTGTGTAAAAACAAATCCCGCATGCGCTGATGGCATGGGAGCCAATGTGTTGATATCAATGCCCCGCGCCTTAGCGCGGTTAACCATTTCACGCACCTGATTCAGAATAAGGGTAGCATTCTCCTCTTCATTGGCGTGGATGGGTTGCTGGGTTATGGCCTGTAAATTCCTTGACCTTATGTCTGCATCCCTGGTAACATCAATCACGACCTCAACGTTTACGGCATTAATTTCTTTCTGACTTTTCTCTATAAGCTGCCTGCGGATATCCGGAAGCGCAGTAATCGGGCCGTTCCATTCTTCCGGGATAACATCTAAGAGTGTTACCCCTCCCGAAAAATAACGCCTGGGGATGATCTCCTGCCGGGCAATGTCATAATCCTCTTTAATATAATCAAACACGCCTTTTTTCAAGGCCTGCATGTATTTTCCATAAATAACATCCGCTGCATCTGACACATTCTGCGCTATCGCACCCTCTTTATTCTTATCAGCAATGATCTCTGCCAGCAGAGTCTGTCGTAGATTCTCCTTATACCAGGCCGCAAGAATAACAGAATTATAGATCTGCCGCAAAGGCACAAACCATGACCCGTGATTGACCTCTTTCTCGATCTCCGGCAAAATGATCTCCCGGATCATTTCTGTATCCAGGTCGGAAATCTTGGTATCCGGCGCATCAACCGGCGGCATAAGGTTATTTTCAATCCCTTGCGCTGCGCGCAATGCCTCGTAATCCTCTTCGAGCATCACTTTCAACCGGCTTTCTACGATAAAAACACGCTCTCCATTATTATAAATAACGGCCTTATCCGGAACGATCCAAATTTTATGAAAAGTATTCATAGGAATGTCCCGTTTGCCATACCGCGCATAAGCCTTTTGATAGACCCTCTCCCAAAAACGCTTGCCTGGTTCTTTCTCAGGGTACATCAACGAAGCCGTCAATTGTTTCAGAACATAATCCTGGGCCAAAAGATCAAGACCCAACGCGGTCTTACCAAACGCTTCCGGAATAATCCTGTCTTTTTGCTGAGGAGAAAGATTGACCCATTGCTCTGTGCCCGGAACGGTCAAAGCCGTTAAAAAGTATTTAATCAATTGTAATGATTTGCTATGTAGATCCTCACTGGAAAAATGCTCGTCAGCTGTATCGACCATAAAATCAAAGCGAAAGGGCTCTTCAGGATATAGCGTTAATCCACGGATGGTTGCGGGATTACGTTCCCCTTTAGGCTCAACCATACTGCCGGGCGCAGGCAAAGCAGCTAACCTTTGTTCCGAACCGGAGAACAACTGCGCCCAAACCACAGAAGGCGGAAGCATAGAAATAAAAATAAAAACCGCAAGGAATAGAGGCCGGAAAAAAGAAAACCAGCGATTAGACTTTTTCAATAGTAGAAGATAAGAGATCATAATGTTTATCTAAGTTAAATAACATCTGCTTGATCAGTGGAATTAAAGTATAACATATTTTTAGAGAAAACACAGATAATTATGAGAAAATTTCCGGGAGATTGACAAAAATAATATAAATTCTATAATTTTTGCAAAAAGCTTTTAATTCCTATCGAAGCGGTGGGATCATCAAGAGAGAAAAGAAAAGGATTTAATGAGAGGGGCGGCTTCAGGACAAAGCATAAAAGGCCAAAAACAATATGGCTGCGATCAAAGGGATGAGCCAGGCATATCCCGATACGGCATTCGGCCCTTTCGGCGGCAAGGATTCCGTGGACTTCCGCACAAGCGCCGCTTCTTCGATTCCCGCAAGTTCTTCCGGCGACAGATCATCGTCGAGAGTAGCGATGACTTCCCGCGCCCGGGCAAGATCCTGCTGCGGCACCAAAACACGATTATTCCCCATACCCAGACTCAGATGCAAACGTAATCCGCCAAGGTCATCTGATTGCAATAAACTCTCAATCCCGCTCTCTTGCAACAATCCAACAGCCATCTCGGCGTCATATTTATGAAAATACGTCTGCAACAAAACCCAGCGATCCATAATTTCCAAGTCCTTTCTCAAAAACAGCGACTGTCATAGGCCCAGTGCAATACCGCCTGACGCTGCTTAGGCCGGCAAGAAAAATCTTTCACCGGACAATTTTTTTGTATTTGCACGATATGTCGTCTTATGGCCTTCCAACGTTTGATCTGGCGCCTATCCTCCTCCGGCATACGTCTGCCCATAAAATACCGGCAGTACCACTGGAACCAACCCCGCGGATCAGCGGGATGGATCCATCCCTTTTCCTGCCACACTGATAACGGCTGGCTGGCATTGACCTTGAAATAATTCAATTGAGGATCATGAAATTCAGAACATAGCTTGGCATTGGCAAACCATGCGGCCGGAAACTCCAAAGCACAATCGGTCATATATTTACCACCGAAGACTCCCAAGGCCAGCATTTGACGCGGGGTTAACTCCGGGCAAAAATCCTTATCAAAGTTCTTTCCCTCCGGCTCAGTAAGCTCATAGCGGTAATTGTGTTGCATCTTATCCTTGACCAAAATGATTTTCCTTTTGCGCATGTTCCTGCTCCTTAAGGCGCTTCAGCACCGCGAACGGACAAAGATTGCCGCAAAACACTTACTTTTTTGTCCCACTCCCGGCGCTGCATTCTTTTTGCGTTGTTTCGGAACCGTTAAAATCCGGATCATAATAGCAAGCCCGGGGCATTAAACGAATGTCCTTGTTTCTATTTAATATTAGCAAACAAACAAGGAAAGCACCAAAGGAAAATTGTTTCTTCAGGGCTGATCCAGGCACAT
>JAGYNW010000163.1 GCA_018399915.1 Candidatus Omnitrophota bacterium | reverse complement strand
TATTTTTGTCTGACGACGGGCCATCCTGAGAAAATGGACATCTTCAAACAAACACCAATCCGGGAACCCGCCCAAAAGATCAAAAAAATCCCTTTTAACAAAAATACCCTGGTCCCCAAAGCTGGTGAACAGGCTGTCAAATCTTGTAAAATAGGCGTAAAACCGCAGCAAGCAATGATCCACATCAAACCCCATGCGAAAAGTGCCGATCTGATTTTGATCCTGGGAAAGATATTCTCTTATCTGCGCAAAGGCATCCGGGGATAACCATGTATCCGCGTGCAAAAAAAACAAATAATCGCCTGAGGCTTTTTGGGCGCCGGCATTCATCTGCGTCCCTCGTCCCTTGCGCGACCTGACCCTGATAATATCAAGACTTTCGATGATGTCCCAGGATCCGTCTTCGCTCCCTCCATCTACGACAATGATCTGCAGATGCGCATCCATGGCCTGAAGCATCTTAACGCATCGCGCGATACACTGCCGTTCATTATAAATACTTATGACAACCGAGATCTTTTTCATTATAATAATCAGTAAAATGCAACCCATTCCTTTTTAGTTATAATATAAATAAAGAAATGAAACCGCAATGATTTTATTTGCAGTGCAAAGATCGAGATAAGCCTATGACCCGATACGCAATTTTCAAAATTATGCTTTGGTTGACTTTTCCCGCTTTTTTCGTGCCCGGAAAAGTTTATGCCGAAAAATGGCAGCCGCCCTTCTTGCCGGAAGAAAAATACTGCAACGTCATCACACGCGATATGCGAACATCTGAAAAAATCTCAGAAATGTCTCTTCACCTGAAAAAAACAAAGTCCCCTGAAGGGGAAAGCTATTCAGTGCATAAAGAGGGCCGGGGCAAGATCTATCAATATGAAGATGCCTCCTGGGAGCTTGACGCGCAGATGATGGTGGAAAAAGGATTTATCAAGCCCCTGACAACCAGCATACTGATCAAAGATGCTCAGGATACTGTTCTTGAGCGATGCGTAAAATTCTTTGATTATGCCAAGCAGCAGATCAAATGGGAAATGTACGGCAAGAACAATGTTTTAGAAAAACAAAAGATCTTTCCGCTTAAAGGAAAGACCTGTGATGATGTAACCCTGATTTACTTCTTAAAACCCTATTTGAAAGAAGATAGTCGCCAGGACGAAAATTATTTTTATCTGCTTACAAATGCGCCGCAGTTATTCAAGACCCGGATCACCTACTTTGAAAACGAGCCCCTTAAATTGCCCTGGAAAAAAAAGACCACGATCAAACTCAAATTGACTGCAGACATGGGGATCATTGATGATCTTTTAGATAAATACGTTCCCCAAACTTATGTCTGGTATACCGCAGAACCGCCTTATGCGTGGCTCAAATATCAAGGGCTTGAAAAAAATCTGCATTCCCGGCATATTGAGACCTTCATTACCCGCTAACCGCTTATCTTGGCGCCATAGCCCGGTGGCGTTCTTTTTGCCTGGGGGCCTACTGATCATTAGAATTCATGGCCACAAAGGTCGCAAAATTGTCCTCTTTATGAAGAACATCCACATATTGAAAACCGCTTTTTTGCAACATGGCCAACTCATCGAGAAAGCACACGGGCCCATCCTTGGCATGGTAACGGGCAAGCAATTCGCCTTCGGCCTTATCCTCCGGGAATGATCGCCGCAGATAACGGCCCCACTTTTTCATATAATACTCCTCCAGCCAAACATTGGGTGCTTTGACAGGGCCAAACATTACAAAAACACCCTGCGCTTTCAGAGATTGGCCGATCTTCTGATAAATACGCATTTTCTGCCTTTGGTTCTCCAAATTCTGAAACACCATGGAAACGAAGACAGCGTCATACTGACATTTTTTAAAACGGAAATCCTCGACCCGGCTATGCGCGTACTGCAGGCCGGAAAACCCGGATAATTTTTTTTGGGCGATCTCAAGCATTTTAGGAGTCGTATCCAGGCAGGTAACCTGAGCGTGAAAAAATCTTTTCTTGACCAAAAAAGCTAAATTACCGGTACCGGTACCGATATCCAAAACATCAATCGCCTGGTTTCTTTCAAAGGGCAAAAAATCGACCATTTGTTTGATGGAACGGTTATAACGCGGGACCAATTGAGGAATGGTCTTATCATAACCATCTGCCATTTGGGTATACTGTTTTCTAATGTCTTTTTCCATTATCTCCCTCTGGGGCTATCCGATACAATTGAAGGTTAACTCCTCTTTCCTAAACTATCAACAATCTTGACGCTGCCTGACGGCATAGGATACTTTTTCATTTGAGTTAAAGTAACCCATAAATGCTCTTTATCTTCTGCAGGCAAACTGTCACACTCACATTCATAAACATGCAACGTAACCCGGTGATGCGTGTAAAAATGACGCCTCTGCATCAAAAACCGGCTTTTAAGTACAGTCACACCGCATTCTTCTTTTATCTCCCGGACCAGGGCTTCCTGGTAACTCTCCTGTTGCTCTTTCTTCCCGCCGGGAAACTCCCATAGTCCGGCCAGCAGCCCCTTAGAAGAACGTTTCTGAATATAGTATTTATGGCCGTTTCTCAGGATTCCGATCACAACATCCTCTTCAACATACCGTATCTTTTTCGCTTGCGGAATCACCTCCTGCTTGCCCACGGCATAGGCCTTACATAATTTTGTTACCGGACAGCGATAGCATTGCGGTTGTTTCGCGCAGACAAGCGCGCCCAATTCCATAAAGGCCTGATTAAAATCACTCATCTTGCGGGTCGGCAATACGTTCTCGATCCAGGGCCTGATCCTGGCATCACGCGCGGCATCCGCCTTGCCGTCCATAGCCAAAAGACGCATGACGATCCTGCGGATATTGGCATCGATGATCGGTTCCTTTTTCCCATACGCAATACTTAAGACGGCACCTACTGTATAAGGACCAAACCCGGGCAAACGCAATAACTTTTCCGGATCTCGCGGGATCCGCCCCTGATACTCCTTTACCATAATCCGGGCGGCCGCATGGATGTTACGGGCGCGGGAATAATACCCTAAACCCTCCCAGGACTTCAAGACCGTGGTCAGCCGCGCCCGGGCCAATTTTTCCATAGTAGGATAACGGTTGATCCATTTCTGGTAATACGGGATAACCGCGCTCACGGTTGTTTGTTGCAGCATGATCTCGGAGATCCATATCTTATACGGGTCTTTGGTTTCACGCCACGGCAAGCTACGTTTATGTTTTTTATACCACGATAATAATTGCGCGGAAAAATCCTGATAAGGGTTAACCATCTATGCTCCTCTTTCTTTGAATCCGGCAAAAAAGCGCCCTTCGCCATTCGATCCCAGCTTCCTTTCAGAATGCTTTTTCCCTGCCTCTATAGGCCTCCATTTTAACAAAATTATACTATCCGGGATAGCCTGAATTCAGATTTAAGCGCATTGAACTGTCCCTACTTTTCTGCGTTTGCCCTCGCTTATACGCGTTTCTCTATTTATAATATAAAGATGACCTTATAAAAAAACCTTTTATTTAAAGGAGCTCACAATGAAAGAATCCTATAAAATCTTAAGACAGGCCATCGATAAGGTAGGCGTCAAAAAAGTCGCGGCGGAATTCAATATTTCCACCGCAATGATCTATAAATGGTGCGAAAACCCTGCTCCGGCCATTTCCTACAAAGATGCCAGTGGCGCGGTTAATCCGCTGGATCGTATCCGTAAAATATATGAAATCACCGCTGATCCCGCCATCATCCAGTGGGTCTGCCAAATAGCGGATGGCTATTTTGTGGAAAACGCTCTGCCCAAAAAAGATTACACATCGACCCAGGTCCTGATCAATATGCAAAAAATCATCAAAGAATTTTCCGAAACATTAAACAAGATTTCTGAAGCTTATGCTGACGACAAAAAGATTGACGCCCAAGAAGCGGCCGCGATACGTAAAGAATGGGAAGACCTCAAACGCATCGCGGAAGCGTTTGTCCGGGCCTGTGAGTCCGGTAAGTTTAATTAAAGGCTTCCGGCTGATGGCTATTTCTCCTATTTTATTTCAGCATATATTTTGTGAAGCGCATCAATAATCTTTTTGAGTTTTTGATAATTTTCGTCCTCAGCCAAGATCTTGTTCCCATCAATAATGAAATTATCCGCCTGGGGATCATGAACGCTTTTTTGATTAACCGAATTCAAAAAAGCATTTTGATTCTTCAATGCGCCATAATAAGAATGAAGTAGATTCATATACATGTCGCTTGCATTAAAGGGACTGAAAAAGGATTTTCTATCTTTCAAAAATTCCGGCGCCTGAGCTTCTTCCCCCTTATAAGAATCCAGATTCACCTGTTTTTTTGTAAGAACTTTAACCTCTTTATTCAACTGCTTGGAATATACGTTCAGATCGGCAAAAAGCTGTTGCGAAGAGGCTTCCAGCCCTTCTGTTTCCGCATATCTTTTAATAATGTTCGTTAATGCCCCTAAAACCTGTTTCGGCTTCTCCCATTTCTTGTAAAGATTGTTATAGTCCACTACGGATTTGTCAATGGCCGAGGTTCCTTCAACAGAAAACTCTGTTCCCATCTTTCTGCCCAGATCGGTATTCTCCCCTGATTCTGGGGCCTGGACACTTGATGCAGACTCTTCATTCATCTCACCTTGTTGTCGCGAAATTCCCCTTTCAGCCGTTTCACAATGTTCCTGCGTTAAATTCATTCTTTCTGCGATAATTTCATGGACTTGTGATTCGACCCTCTTTCCGGTTTCTGAATTACTAACCATCTCTTCTTCTCCGGCACGCTCTGGTTCATGCTGCACGGATTTTAACCCGGCGATTAACGCCAAGTTAAAGGTTAACAAAAAACATGCCGTAAAAACGATCCCTTGTCTCATGGTAAGCTCCTTTCCTTTCGCTAATAAAAGTATAGGACGCTCACGATGCGGTGTGAATTATAAGCTGGGACGTATTTTATAATCCCTTTCTTGCCGCTAAAAACAAAGAGGATAAGAAAAAACATCTTCTTATCCTCTTTGGGTACTATCTGTTAACAGTTTTTATTTCTTTTT
>JAGYNW010000162.1 GCA_018399915.1 Candidatus Omnitrophota bacterium | reverse complement strand
AAATAAAAAAGTTAATTAATAAATTCATAGAGGAAAAATTATGAGAAAAACAGTAATTGCGGGAAATTGGAAATTGAATAATACTTCAAAAGAAGCCATTGAACTGGTTACTCTCCTTAAGAGGGACCTTTTGGACATAACGGAAGTTGATATTGTCGTTTGTCCTGTGTCTACGGTTTTAGCTGATGTTAGAGATGTTTTGACGGAATCGAATATCAAGATCGGCGCTCAAAATCTGTTTTGGGAAGATAAGGGTGCTTTTACGGGAGAAATTTCTGCTCCTTTGTTAAAAGACGCAGGCGCGGAATACGTTATTATCGGTCATTCAGAGCGAAGGCAATATTTTGGAGAAACTAATGAGACGGTGAATAAAAAGATCAAAGCCGCATTGGTCCATGGTTTGAGTCCGATCGTTTGTGTTGGGGAGAATTTGGAGCAGAGAGAAACCGATAAAGCTTTTGATGTTATCGAAACTCAATGCAGGGAGTCCCTAGCAGGTTTCACCGCCGCGGAAATGAAGAAAATCATCATCGCATATGAGCCTATATGGGCTATCGGGACAGGCAAGACCGCGTCTCCTGACCAAGCGCAAGAAATCCATCAATTTATCCGCGGTTTATTGGTAGAAATGCATGATCAGGAATTGGCTGATTCAATCACGATTCAATATGGCGGGAGTGTTAAACCGGAAAATATTAAGGATTTGATAGCGCAAAAAGATATTGACGGTGCTTTAGTGGGTGGCGCAAGTTTAAAGCGTGATTCATTTGTTGCGATCGTTACAGGCGCTTGTTAGTTTTTAGGATGAAAAATATTAATCAAAGGATAAAGATAAGACATGGCTTTATCCAAATAAAAGAGGGATGCATATGTCGACATTCATTTTAATCATACATATCCTAGCTTGTATTTTGCTGGTGACTATTATCTTAATGCAGTCAGGAAGGGGCGGAGGATTAACGGAGGTCTTTGCCTCTGCGGAATCTATGTTTGGTGCAAAAACCAATGAAATGCTTATTAAGATCACCACTGTGGCAGCGGTTGTTTTTTTTCTGACGAATATTTCTTTGGCTATACTGAATTCCCGGGAGGGAAGGTCTTTAATGTCTGATAAAGTTGCCGCGCAAACCAAAGAGCAGGCGCCAAAGGCTGCCGATACCGTTGAGTCAAAAACACAAACAGATCAAGAACAAGAAACTCCAGAAGAGGTTGTTACTCAACCGGGCCGATCAGAATAATTTTTCAACACAGTGTTGTGCCGAAAAAATTTTAAGTGACCTTTCCATTTTCTTATTGTTAACAGGTTTAAAAGAGGGGAAGCTTTTTTTTGAAAAAATATATTCTTGTCATTGTGCTGCTTTTGATCTTCTTTCCCTGCCAGTCGAGTCCAGGCAGGGATTTTTTATCTGCACCTTACGGGGGTAAGCTCGTATTATCCGCTACCTCTGACCCGCGTTCCTTTAATGATATCATGGCCAAAGAAACGTCTACATCCATGGTCACGAATTATATCTTTGAAGGCCTTACGACCGCGAATCCCTATGACCTCAGGGTCGAACCCAATCTCGCGGAATCCTGGACAGTGAGTGAAGACGGAACGGTCTGGAAATTTTTTCTCAGGCAAGATGTGCTGTGGAATGACGGAGAACGTTTCAGCGCGGATGATGTTGTTTTTACCTTCAATGATTTGATCTATAACCCGGATATCCCAAGCTCCGCAAAAGACTCTTTCACGGTTCAAGGGCAGATGTTTAAAGTCGAAAAAATCGATGATTATACTGTGCAGTTCACTCTGCCTGTTAAATTTGCTCCTTTCTTGCGCAGTATGGGGCAAGCTATCCTACCCGAGCATAAGCTCCGGGGTGCGGTTGAACAAGGGGCCTTCAGTTTTACCTGGGGTATTGATACCGACCCTAAAGAGATCGTGGGTACCGGCCCCTTCCGTCTGAAAGAGTACCGACCAGGGGAAAGATTGGTGTTTATTCCCAATTCCCATTACTGGAAACGGTCTGAGCAAGGCCATCCATTACCGTATCTAGATAAGATTATCTATTTAATTGTTCAGAATGCGGATACGTCTTTATTGAAATTTATTGATGGAGAGTTGGATTATTATAGCGTTCGGGGCAGTGATTACCCCATCCTTAAACCTTTAGAGGAAAAGGCCAATTTTACCATTTATGATGGCGGCCCGGCTTTTGGTACCAATTTTATCTTTTTTAACCAAAACAACCGCGTAAATCCCAAGACACAGAAACCTTTTGTCGATCCGGTTAAATTGAAATGGTTCACGAATTTGGATTTCCGGAGAGCTGTTGCGCATGCGATTGATAAAAAGAAGATTATTGAGATTGTAATGAACGGATTAGGTTATCCTCAGCATTCAGCTATGAGCCCTTCTTCGGGATTTTTTTATAATCCGGATGTCATCCGCTATGATTATAATATCCCCAAAGCGAGACAAATATTGAAAAATATCGGGTTTGCTGATACCGATGGCGATGGATATATCGAAGATCCGGATGGAAATACAGTTATTTTCAATCTCTATACGAATTCAGGGGCGCTGGAACGCATACAAATCGCGGGTATTATCCGGCATGATCTGGAGCGATTGGGGATGAACGTCAATTTTCAGGCGCTTGAATTTAATACTCTGGTCAGCAAGTTAACAGATAGTTATGATTTTGATGCTGTGATTCTCGGATTGACCGGGGGGATTGAACCCCATTTTGGCAAAAATGTTTGGATGTCCAGTGGCCAATTGCATATGTGGAATCCTATTCAAGAAACGCCTCAGACAGAATGGGAGGCGCGCATTGATGAAATTTTTAATTTGGGAGTTCAGGAGTTAGACGAGGCTAAACGTAAATTGCTTTATGATGAACACCAGTTTATTGTTTCAGAGCGGTTGCCATTGATTTATACTGCCTTAAGCAGCAATCTATACGCGGTCAGAAATAGATTCGGGAATCTACATCCTACGAGTTACGGCGGTGCCTTTCATAACATTGAAGAGATTTATGTTATTAAGGCGGCCGGGCAAAAGTAAGTGTACTCGCATAGATATGTCCTGTTGAGAAGTTTTAAAGCTATAAAATTATGTTGAAATATATACTTAAAAGAATTTTGATCGCAGTCCCTTTGCTTTTGGCAATGTCTTTGTTGACTTTTATTTTGATGAAAAAGACCCCGGGCAATTATTTTGATACGTTACGGATGAACCCCCAGATCTCCCGGGAAACGATAGACCGTTACGAGGCATTATACCAACAAGACGCTTCAGTTATTCAACAGTATTTTCATTGGGTGAGGAATCTCTTTAGACTGGAATTCGGGTATTCTTTTTTTTATAACATTCCGGTTGTCCGCATTTTATCCAGCCGGTTGGTCAATACCTTTATTTTGTCTTTTGCCAGTATGCTCTTTACCTGGTCGGTTGCCATTCCGCTGGGGATTTGGGGCGCTCTTTATCGAAATAAATGGATTGACAGGATCTTATCCTTTTTTTCCTTTGTCGCCCTTTCAACCCCGAGTTTTTTTCTGGCTATGTTGTTGTTATATTTTTTTAGCCGGTCCGGGATCCTTCCTTTAGGCGGGATGTATAGCGCGGATTTTGACTCATTATCTTTTTGGGGGAAGCTTGTGGATTTGGGGAAACATTTAATTATCCCCACGCTGGTTATTTCACTTGCCTCTATCGCAAGCCTTCAGCGTATTATGCGAGGAAATTTTTTGGAAGTTTTGCGAAAGCAATATATTTTAACCGCGCGCGCAAAAGGCCTGCCGGAAAACAGGATTATATATAGGCATGCCTTGCGCAATGCTATCAACCCGTTGATCACTTTATTTGGTTTTGAGCTCTCGTCTTTGTTAAGTGGCGCGGCATTGATCGAGATCATCTGTAATTGGCCGGGATTGGGGTCACTGATGTTGACCGCGGTAAGGGCCAAAGATGAATATTTGGTTATGGCGACCATGCTTATGGGCGGGGTTTTGCTTTTAGTGGGAAATCTAACTTCGGATATATTATTGGCGTGGTCAGATCCAAGGATCCGTTATGAATAAAACGAACGATAAATATAAGCCAAGAAGTCAATTCCAATTAGCCTTTGATTCATTCAGAAAGAACAAAGCTGGCATTGTTTGTCTGTCACTATTGATGTTGCTTTATCTGTCAGCTATTTTTGCCGGATTTTTATCGCCGTATTCATACAAAAACGAAAATCGTCAATATTCTTATGCGCCTCCCACAAAGATTTATATATTTGATCATAAGGGGCGTCTGACTTGGCCGTTTGTATATGATAAGGCGTTTGAGTTTGACCAATATCATGCGCGCATTTATAAAGAAGATCAATCTCAGCAGTATCCTGTTTTGTTGTTTCCGCGAGGGGATTCATATAAATTCCTCGGTCTTTTTACAACAGATGTTCATTTGTTCGGTGTTAATGAGGATACAAGGCTTTTTTTGTTGGGCGCGGATTCCCGGGGACGTGATCTGTTCTCAAGATTGCTCTATGGAGGCCGGATATCTTTATTTATCGGACTGATTGGCGTGGCCATATCTTTTTCTTTGGGACTTATCGTCGGTGGGATTGCCGGGTATTACGGCGGCAGCATCGATAACATTATCATGAGGATCTGTGAGATGTTCATGATGGTCCCGGGATTTTATTTAATGCTCGCTCTCAGGAGTGCGGTGCCGGATACCTTTAATTCCTTTCAAGTCTTTTTATCGATTATTGTGATCTTGTCTTTGATCGGTTGGGCAGGTTTGGCGCGTGTGATCCGGGGCATGAGCATATCATTAAGGGAGAGGGAATTTGTTCTGGCGGCCAAGGCTATGGGATTAACGGATTTTCAAATAATTTTAAAACATATTTTGCCTCATACCATATCGTATTCAATTGTTGCGATCATGCTATCCATCCCCGGTTATATTTTGGGAGAAGCGGCTTTAAGTTTGATAGGCTTGGGGATCCAGGATCCGATTCCCAGTTGGGGGAACTTATTGTCGGAAGCGATGGGTATCGCGCATATTAAATTACATCCCTGGGTCCTTATGCCTGGA
>JAGYNW010000161.1 GCA_018399915.1 Candidatus Omnitrophota bacterium | reverse complement strand
TAAATTTGAATTGTATATTCAGGAAAGGATTTTCTCGTCGAGCCTAGCGGGAGATTTGAGTGATTTTTTGCGAAATGTTTATCTGATGAAAACAGATTTTTGGGAAAAAGATGATTTATTTATTGTGAAATTTTTTGTGAAAGAAAATTTTCATTTCCTGGAAAAATTAAAGGAAATGGTGGGGGCTGTTAATAATGGAGATTTTTTTAATGATAAAGGACAAAAAATCTATTTTCAATATTTTAGGGAGGCAGAGGCATGATCGCGTTCCCCCAGGCTTTGCTAAGCTGTTTTCTTGACATATTTTAAATATATGTGTTATACTTTTCACAGAATAGGAAGCAAAAAAATAAGATGTATGTTTTAATGTTTTTTGAGATGATTATGTACACCACTGGGTGTTTAACCTTTCATTTGCAAGGGGTAACTCTTGTCGGAGGAAAGGGGCTGGGATGAGAAGGCCCAGCAATAGAGCCCTTTTGAATTCTGTCAGCGGAAATGAACAATCGCTGATAACAGGCCAGGAAAGTTAACAGATCTGGTTTGGGAGGGCAGATTTGCTTGGTGGACACGTAAAAGGAGCTCGCGATGAGGCTGGGAATGAGATTAAAAAAGAAAAATGGTCAAAACTTAATAGAATATGCCATGGTCGCGAGTATCGTAGCTGCAACAGTTATAGCTATGAGTGTTTACGTGTTTCGCTCTATTCAAGCCACACAGCAGGCAATTCATGCAGAATTCAGAGAATTTAATGATTAAAAGCTATGATATAGCTTTTTAAATGCAAAAAAGAAACATTTTAAGGAGGATACATAATGTTTAAAAGAAATAGATTAACAGTGCCTAAAAAGCAAAAAAAAGGGCAAAGCACCGTTGAATATGTTATTTTGGTAGCGGCTGTTTTGACAGCGATACTTATTTTCTTGGCGCCAAATGGCATCTTTCACTCAGCTGTGAATGATACATTGGGTGATGGTACTGACACTATGATGAATATGTCCGGAAGGTTACAAGGATCTCATTAATAATGACATCTTGGATTATGCAAATATAATATTTATAGTAATTTTAGGAGGAAAAATAAATGTTAAGAAAATTAATTAAAAACAAAAAAGCTCAAAATACAGCCGAATACGCCATTTTGATTTCATTGGTTGTGGCTGGTATTATTGCGATGCAAACTTATGCTCAAAGAGCTTTGCAAGCAAGGGTTAAAGACGCATCTGGTTTCATGACAGCCGTTAATCTTGAAGGCTTGGGAAATACATCCCAATATGAACCGTATTACCTGTCTAGTGAATACAACTCGACAAGAGATGACGCACAAACTAGGCAAATGGGTGACGGAATGGTTGCTAGAAACTTGGAATCTGACGCTACAAGAGCGGAAGGTGGTTTCCAACAATCAGATTATACCCAATACGGACTTGTTAATGGTGTTTAATTCTGGTTTTATTGCGGCAGCACGCTTGCAATGGGGCTAGTTTAGCAAAAATAATAACCTTCGCAGTATGAAGGAATAATATTAGGAGGCAAAAGACATGTTTAAGTATTTTAATAAAAGAAGGAAAAAAGGTCAGAGTACTTTAGAGTATGCTATCCTTATTGTAATTATCATAGGTGCCCTTTTGTCTATTCAGGTTTATATCAAAAGAGGTATTCAAGGACGCATGCGCAGTGCTACAGACGACATTGGAGATCAATTTTCTCCAGGTAACACCAACTTTATCGAAACCACGAGGACTATTTCAGGGACTCATGATACATTTGGTGATGGTCTTTCTGTTTCAACTTTAACAAGAGAAGAACAGACAAATGTCGAGATGAACCAACAAATGATCAATACACAATGGTCTTTTTGGGGTCGTCCTTAATAGAAACGGTTTTTATTCTTGAATAATAAAAGAGCTTGCTTGGAAGAAATTCCGGGCAAGCTCTTTTGTCATCAAAAGATGTTTTTTTAGAAAAAATAAGGTATAATTATAAAGAGAAAAACTTTTTTAAAAAGATTATAAAAAAGATGAAAATTTTAGCGATGATTAAAAGAGAGCAAAAGTCTCCAATGGTTGCTTCTGACAGGGAACGTTGTTCCGATTCATAGAAACGCAGAGAGTTTCCTCTCTTTTTTTTTGGGAAGAAGGCCTAGGCATGTTAAGAAATTTAAAAAACCGGCAAGCGCAGATCGTGGGCGCTGAATATGTTTTAACCTTTTTTTTGGTCGTTGGCATGATGGTTTCCATGACCATTTATGTGCGGCGCGCGCTTCAGGCGCGTGTGCGGGATGTGCGAATTTATGCGGTTAATCGTGTCGAGACAGAGGTTGGCGAGCGGTACAATGGACATGTCTATTTGGGTTACGATCCTTATTATCAGAGAACAGATGCAAATACGATCACGCGAAGCGAAACCGTCAAACAGCTTTCCGGGGGTGGCGTTACCGGAATTTTCACAAAAAGACATGATTCGTATAAAAGGGTGGAGCTTTTTAGTAATACGGCCGCGCCTACATTTTCGGACTAGAAAAAATGTTTTTTCGCGGCTTACCATGCTTGAAAGAGATACAATAACATGATAAAAAGACAAAAATATCATAAAAAAGCAGCCCAAATCATGGTAGAATATGTACTTGTTCTGGGCTTAGTGATAGTCATGCTGATTACCATGCTGCCAGTTCTTAACAGAATGTCACAATCAATGATCAAGGTGGTTGCCGACCAGGTTGGAAATCAAGCAAACGGGGATCAAGAGTTTGGGGAATCCGGCCGCCTGGTCCATCAATATGATACCACGAGAACCAATACCAATAAATTTTTAGAACATCAAGCTGATGTGATTACTCATCGGTACGACGACACCATAAGCAGAGAATCAGAAAGCCTTATGAATTTGGGCACCATTCCGGGACCTCCGGATCGATAGATTTATTTAGAGAAGCCAGAGGAGATTGTTATGTTAAGACGAATAAGACAAAGAGTTAAGGGACAATCCATTATGGAATACACCATGTTGATAGCTATTATCATCGGCGCTTTTTTGGGGATTGGCCAGTATTTCAAAAGAGGGATACAGGGTCGTTGGAGAGCGGCGGTGGATGACTTAGGGGACCAATATGATCCACGCGTTGCCAACACGTCTTTGCGTTATTCGATCCAGTCCAACACGGATTCAACCGTTTTAGCGATCAATGCGGGAGATGAGTATATTACAAGAAAAACAGATACCACCAATATGGTTGAACGCAAGATCGGATACGAAGCTGTGGGCTCATATTGATGTTAAAGAGATTCTTAGCAAGAACAGGGAAGATAGTGCGGATTTAAATTTATGAATATTTTTTTTAATAATGTTTATAACATAAAATCAAGAAAGAAGGGACAGACCGCTATTGAATTAGCGGTTTTTGGGTCAATTCTTATTTTTGTTATTGGGGTTATAATAAAGCAGGCCATGAGTTTCGGGTATGCGCAAAATCAGAGCTTAAAGGCTATGCGTTGGGCTATGACCACGTCTTTTTTGCACACCATGGGATTAGTCCAACCCCAAGGGGACGATAATGCCGGAACTTCTTCCCGGAATCAGAGCACGGTTCTGGTCGTGGAAGACAGGCTTCAGGTGGGCGCGGACAAATATCGTTCCACAGACAGGGTTCCTTATGTTACTTCTGCGACAGCGACGTATAGTCGAAATCTTTTTTTAGGATTGGAAACCGGAGAATGGTACAATCTTCCTGTTCTTGATGTTTTTGTTAATGGAGAGCATTTTGTTTTTAGGCTAGCTGGCTTTAAAACGATTAATACAGAACCGACAACGGGAGACCCCCATGTGGTCAATTGCGGCAATGCGCAGACCTGTACGGCCACTTCGGATGATGGTAATGGGAATATTACGTGTGATACTTGGGATACGGTTATTAATCCCTGCCAGCTTTTTTTTACTAAAGTGCCTAATAATCCGGCAATGGAGTATTGGTGCACTTCGAGTTGTCCTGGATTATCGGAAGATTATCGTTTTGATTTGGACCGCAGCGGCACAGCTTTTTATATGGGGGATTACCAAACAGATGGCAGCGGACTTTTTGGGAGCATCGGCAGTCCTGATCCGGATGTGCCCGGCCCTGATCCGTGGGATTTGCAAAGAGATTCCTTTTCCTGGCAATGGGTAGGGATCCCGGCCTACAATGAAGATGCCGGGAGTTCGACCGGCTGGAGCACAGGCCCGCAGAGTGAACTTAGCTGGGGATCTGGGGAGGGCATTTCCCTGGAAGAATCGCTCAATATCATGGTGGATGTAGATAATGATTTGAAAGAAGAAAGGATTATTTCTCTTGCTAATAACGCGTTTAATGTCATAACATCTGTGACGGTTGTAGATATGCAAGAAGGCGATTATGATGTCACGGAAGATTCGGCAACAACTGGTTCGAGATTAGGTTTTACGAGTGACCTTCAGCTTTATACATTTGTCAAGTCCGGGGGCGGGGAAACAGGCACGTATTTATTGATCGAAGAAGGGAATTTATACAATCCGGCTAATGGACAATATATTCGCAGTGTTCAAAAAAAGGATCAAGTGGATGTTATTCAGAGAACCTTCAATTTATCAAATAATACACATCGCTTTTGTGATGCGGCGGGTAATGTTGTAGGGACAGGTACTCCGGCGGGATGGACGGATGACGTCCCGAATCCGGTTAAGGCGTGTGAGAGCTGTTTTATGCCGGACCATGTCGGGTTGACCTGCTTTGACAGTACCTCAACGCCGGACAAAGGGGAGCGGCCTGTTATTTATATCCGAAGCTGGATAAGTGACCGGCATGGCCGTAAGTGGATGACTCCACTGGAGGATGATTTCAGTTCCGGGCATTATGTGGATTTTAATGTGCCGGCAGCACCATAAAAGAAAAAGTTTGTAATAATTTTGTTAAGGAAGATATTATGATGTATGCGATTAATCATGAAAATAAAAACAGGAAAAAAAGCAGCGGGCAAGTCATGCTGGAATTCACTTTTTGCATGATCGTGCTTTTTTTTCCCCCATCTATTAAATTAATTATAGGGTTCATTATCTGCATAACACCTGCGCCTAAATTAGAACTATCTATTTGTAAAAG
>JAGYNW010000160.1 GCA_018399915.1 Candidatus Omnitrophota bacterium | reverse complement strand
TACAGAGGCAAATCTGATTGTCAGCCAAGAGGGTCAAAACTATTACTCTCTGGAATCTATCGCGGGGCTTGAAGATTACGCGCTTTGTGTGCAGGGCGGCAAGCCTGAGATAGAAGCGGCGTTTAATACGCATCAAGATGGCGTTTGGCAGATGATGGAAGGCGATGTGTTCAAGAAAGGGAAGCCGCAGGCGGCTCAAGAAGCCTTGCAAGAAGGCCGGGACGCAGAGGAACAAGCAGACCCTGTGGTTTATCTGGTCTTAAGAGAAGAGATCCAAAAGGCCACGCAGGGCATGGCCCGCCCCGAAGCCGGAAGCCTGACCGGCAGCCCGGCGGCCACACGGCCTGAGGCCAAGGCTAATGGGCAAACGACCGGCGCGGTTTTCTACACGCATGCCACGCGGGTAAGTCAACTGGAAGCCAAACTCTATTTTGCCGGGTACAAGACCGAAGAGGCCCGCCGGGAGAAATTGCTTTCTTTGATGACAGAGGAGAATTTGATCCAGACACAAGGGGATTTGAAGATCTATCAGATCCCGGGCATTGAAGGATTAGAGGACTTTGCGCTGTGTGTCGGCCGGGAGGATGCGGAAATCGAAAAGGCCTTCTCCACGCTGAAAAAGGATATCTGGCAGTTGATCGAAAACGGGCTTGATTATGAGCGGGAAGAGGAAAAGGGCAAGATCTTTCATGTCAGTGAGCAGGGGGCACGGTACGCGCTGTTCGAAAATTATGAGGTGCGGGCGCCTTCGCTTCCAGACATGCAATTGCTTCCGCGCTTGCGCATGTTCAAGAACGCCTTACGCGAAGATATTCAGGACTTGTATCAAATGGTTTATCTTTTCGGCCTGGAAAAAGAGAGTGCGGTCCGCGCTTTAGTTGAAGATTCCCAGGCCATTGCGCGTCTGGTGCGTTTTTACCTGCGCCGCATCAAGCAGGACACCCAAGAGGATACTTTAGAGATCAAGGGATACAAAGAGCTGGCCTTAAAGGCCTTATTGACAGAGACATTATCTCCGCAGGAGATTGTTGATCATTTGAAAATGGATGCGTTGTCGGTTGAAGATATCACGCGCTGGCGCCGGGATCCGCGGTGGAACGCGGTCGCCCGCTTAGGTGACAATATTCATGTCCTTGACAAGGTTGCGGTGGAAGCGGTTGTTGCAAACCGGGAGGTTACCATTAATGTTCCGCCGATCGCCAAACAGATAGGGAAGATGCCGACATTACGGGAAAAACTGGAGTACACCATGATCGCCGCGCAATATGAAGAAGGATTGTTTGTGGTATCCAATATTGAGGCCTCTAATCATAATGACGTTATTGCCGGTGCCATAAAAACGGTTAATGCGTGGAGAAATAATAAAGAGATTGCTCCGCGGCCGGTCTACATCCTGCAAAGGTTTAACGGGGAGTATGTTTTTGTGGAGGTCTCGGATCAACGGCCGGAGCCAAAGCCGCAGGAGCAAGCCCCTGAAGGCGCAAAGGCCGATGATTCAATCCCGCAAGCGGATGCGGGCAGGGAAGATCAGAGTGCCGCGCCCGTCCGTCCGCAGGAACTCGCGAAAAACGCGCGCGCGCTTATTTTGGTGGCGCCATATCAAATAGATAAAGAGGTTGCCGGATTGTTGATTGATCTGATATCCGGGGATTCCATCGTGGATGAATCCCTGGTGGATCCGTTGACCTCTTCTTCAGAATAGGGGTCCAGAATAGGGGTCAGCGCCCTTCAGAATAGGGGTCAGAATAGGGGTCAGCGCCCTAACTATAGTGGACGAAATTTGACAATTTTTTTGAAAGACATATAATAAAAATAATTATTAAAATAATTATTCCTCCCCAGATGATTCCAGGAAAAAAATGAGAATCGCAAGGGAGGATTTTTTATGCCTAGAAGATTACGAGTCATAGTCCCAGGTGTGGCTCATCATATTATTCAAAGAGGAAATAATCGACAAAGAATTCTGGAAGATTATAGTGACTTCACGACGTATTGTTATTTAATAAACAAATATACAGTTAGACATAAAGTCTCGGTTATTGCTTATTGTTTAATGAATAACCATGTGCATTTTGTAATGGTGCCTGAAGAAAAGTCGGGAATATCCCGTTTATTTAACACTGTTCAGATGAGATATGCGCAGTATAAGAATTATAAAAGGAAGACAAGCGGGCATTTATGGCAAGGTAGATTTTTTTCATGTCTGTTGGATAATGATCATTTATTTTATGCTATCAGATATGTTGAGCAGAACCCGGTACGGGCAAAGATGGTGAATTATCCCTGGGATTATGAATGGTCTAGCGCCAAAGGGCACGTTGGAAAATTACTAACCAAATATATAAAGATAAAAAAGATATCAATAATAGAAAAGAAGTATTGGAAGCAGTATCTTCTAAATAGTGATGGTGATATTGATGAAAAAATCAGAAGAAAAACGAAGATGGGAAAAGCATTTGCAGGCAATGAATTTATTTCATATTGGGAGAGTAAATTGGGCTGTGTGTTAAGTGAACAGAAACCCGGCCCCAAAAAGCAAGAAAAGATGGAGATAGGGCGCTGACCCCTATCTGCTATCTGGACAGAAAGGCCGCAATCACACCGATCGGCAGCAAAATGCCGGCCGCGGCAAACAACCAGACACTCACCCGGGAAGATTCTTTAAGAATATCAAAGTCCGTCACAAAAATGGTCTCGCAGGCCCCATTGCCGGTATCCTTGCGCTGCGTGCTGGTTTGCCGGAAAGGTCCCTTGTTGATCGCGTAATGGCTCAAATAGCCCCGGATATGAATTTGGTCTCCGGGCCGCGCCGCTTGGATCTGTTGCGCCACTTGCCTGTCATTGGTAATCAGATGATTATTGGAAAATGCGGCGCGCTTCAGGGTCTTATCCGAAGCCGTTTGGCGTTTTTTTTCATAAAAGCAGGCAGAGGTATTATTCTTAAAGGCGTAATGGTGTTGTACGCGGTTACGCAGATTCTCTCCCCAGATCACGCAGACATCTTTCATGTTAATGTAATCATCATTCGCGTAGCGGTGTAAAAAGTTGTCTCTGCGTTCAGAGACGATCAGTCCGTACAAGTCATACTGATAAACGGGATGGACAGTGTAGGTGTTGTGATCTTTTTGGAACGTGAACGGCTCTTTTGAGATAGGCGTCTGAACAGGATCGGCGTAGAGTTGCTCATGGATGGCTTCCGCGGTCGGCATCCGGTTTTTTTCGGCCAGCCATCCGCCAAAGAATAAAAGATAGGCCAGCGCCAGTAAGGTAAAAGAAAATTTTTTCATAAAAAAATGATTTAGGATTGTTTGTTTCTCCGGAACTATCTATAATTATGGTAAATTAAAAAAAAGGCATTGAGAAGCGTATTGTTGTTTATTTAAGCCTTTTCTTTGTCAAGGGGGATCAGCGTGTTTACCAAAAAGATTGACCAACAAATCCTGTTCATCCATGAGTTTTTGACGTTCGTTAAGTCAGGGGTTCCTTTGGTCGAAGCCCTGGATTTTCTTCAATCTCAATCCAGCCTTCCGCCTTCCATGCGTCAGGATATCAGCCGGTTGCACGCCGATGTCAAACTAGGCCAAACCCTGGCGGATTCTCTCCGGAAACAGATCACCTTTTTGGAAGACTGGCAATTGGATTTGATCGAGGCCTCAGAAAAAAGCGGCACCCTGACTGAGGGCCTGCTGTTTATCAAAAATTTGCTGCAAAAGAAAAAAGAGCATGCCAAGCGGATCTTTTGGGCCTGCCTGCATCCGGCTTTTTATACGGTCGTATTCATGCTCGCGTATCCGCTGCGGGAGTTGATGGGGATGCTGATCCACCGTAATATGGCGCATGTGACCGCGTACCTGATGGCCGAGGCCAAAGTGTTCATCATCGTGGCCTCGGTTTTTTTCTTTATGAAGTTCCTGCCGGTGGTTTTTCAGGCCGGCGTGCTCAAACGCGTTTATGACAGCGTGATCCTGCATATGCCTTTGTTCGGTAAGATTACCAAGCAGATGTTCATGTACCAGTTCTTTTACGTCTTCGGCATGTGCTATGCGCGGGGCTGCCCCCTGGAGCAGTCCTGGCGTTTGGCCGCGCGGATGAGCGAGAATCAGGCCTTGGCCGCGCGCCTGCGAAAAGGCGAGGTGATCATAAAGGGCCAGGGGGAGCTGGATACGGCTTTTTACGTGACCGGGATTTTCCCGGAGAAGATCATTAACCTGATCAAGGCCGGCATGAAAAGCGGGACCATGAAGGACCAGGCAGAGCAATGCATGCGGATCTATCAGGAGCAGTACGAGATGAGCATCCAGAAGATGGAGATGGTGCTCCCCAAATTGTTCTATTTCGTGATCGTCTTTCTGTTGATCGGCATTATGATTAAACTGGTCAACGGATATTTTAACGCGGTTTTTAATCTTGTGCCCTTTGACCAGGCGATTTAATAGGGCGCAGCGCCCTATACCCCAACTATGAACGAAACAATTTTCAACAAAGGCGTGGATATCACCCACGCCCTTCTTTCTTTAAAAATATCTCCCGGTGACCGGGTGGTGGACGCCACCTGCGGCAACGGTCATGACACGCTGTTTCTCGCGCGCGCCGTGGGTCAAGCCGGCCGGGTTTACGCGTTTGACGTGCAATCCCGCGCCATAGAACAGACACAGGCCCGGCTTGCGCAACACGGGCTCAGTGAACGCGTTGAGCTGATCCAAGCCGGGCATGAGAGCCTGGATCAGTATGTGCCAAGGCCGGTGCGGGCAATGGTTTTTAATCTGGGCTATCTGCCGGGATCGGACAAGCGTCGTGTGACCCAAAAGGCGACAACGGTTATGGCCGCGCAAAAGGGCCTGGCCTTGCTGGCACCCGGAGGCATTATCATGATCGTGATTTATGCGGGACACAGCGAGGGCGCTTTGGAGAAAAAGGCCTTGCACGAGTTCAGCGCGGGTCTATCGCAGCAAGAGTATAATGTGTTTGTGATCGATCTGATCAACCAGGCCAATAATCCGCCAGTGGTGTTGGGTATTGAGAAGGTGAAATAGTTTGGGGCATGATGGCTATCTCCGGGATCCCAAAAAAGCGAGTTAAATGTGGCTTTAAGTCATTGACGGATGAGCGAAAAAATAATAATATAAAAAATATAAA
>JAGYNW010000016.1 GCA_018399915.1 Candidatus Omnitrophota bacterium | reverse complement strand
ATATCAGTCATCCGCGGCATCGATCATTGAATGACTCCGTGCTCAAGGTCCTTGAGGATTTGGGAGCCACAGATAAGCCTGTGATCACGGTTTTAAATAAAATAGATAAGATCAGTGATGAAAAAACTTTGGAAAAGTTTCAGAAGGATTATGAGAACGCGGTCGGTATTTCGGCGGCCACTGGGACAAAGATCTCGGATTTGACTGATAAAATAAAAGAGATGCTTTCTTTCCTTTTTGTGGAGGTCGATCTGGATATCCCTATCCGGTGCATGAATTTGATCAATTTAGCTCATGAGCAGGGCGAGGTATTTTCCGTTAAATATTACGCGCGCACGATCAACTTGCGGGCCTTTGTTCCTTCCAGTGTTGCCGGAAAGCTTTATAAAATGGCGGTGACTAAAGAAGAATGATTTTTTTGATGACGAGACTTTAAATTTTTGCTAAAGTTGTAAAGGTAACGGTTCAGGCAATAAGGCAATCGTAAGGCTCCAATTAAAATAATAAGGAAATAAAGAATCTATGAATCCGATCCTGGTAGTCATCGTTGTAATCTTCATAGGCGGGATACTTTATCTGACCAATCCATTTGCTGAAACGAAAGAGACCCGGGAGCAATATCTGGAGAAGTTACGCACTTTTTTAGAAGGGAGAATGGAGCCTGTCGAGGGCAAGGAAAGTTCGCATAAGATTTATTTTAAGTATTATGAAAGGCAGTTTCTTTATGAGGATATCATTGAGGTCGGTTTCAGTAAACAGGTCAATAACGCCTATTTGAAAAGCACGACAAACAAAGACTTAGATTTAAATTTTGAGCCGTTTTCCAAGGAGGGGATTATTCATACAGAGGCTTTGATTGTTTCGAAGTTAAATAGTAGCCTTTTTAATGAAAAAATTAAAATTAAAGTCCCGGATGAGTTGAAGGTTTTTAAGATAAACACTTCTGACCCAATTCAGGCTAAGGTCTTGATTGAGGATCCCAAAATAGGCCGCATTTTGGCCTATTATAAAGATTCTGATGTCAAAGGTCATCATCGGATGTCATTAAAGATCAAGAAAGGTGTCATCATTGTGAATTTTCATCCGGCGGTCATGCGTCATCCCAGTTTGTTTTCCCTGCACTCCAACATCCACCATATCGAAGAGCATTTGGAAAAATTATCCGTTCTTGCGCAAGCCATAGATAAAGTTCAATCATAGTTTAATTATTACGGATAGAATCAAAAACTTTATCATGACCGCTCTTTTTTTGGGGGGGCGGAATTATTGTTATTTTACCGGTCACGATCCTGTTGCGGTTTTTCATTGGATCTGTAGTTTGGCCGTAACATTGATTCGTCCCTTTACTCAAATTTTGATAGCCCCTTCAGAATACCCGGAATTTTTCGTAGAGATTGTTGTAATTATTTTTTCTTTTCCGTTTGTGCTGTTTTCTCGGTTGCCCTTGCGCAAATATTTGGCAATGAAACCCTGGTGACTTGTTTTCTCACTGATGAAACGCCCGAAGGCATTTGTTCGGTCTTTGTGCCAACGGGCCCCAATCCTACTTCAGGCAATATTTATCATCTAAAGAAAGAATACGTGCATTTGATCAATGTCTCTATTGAGGAAGCCATGCGTTCTATTATCAGCTGCGGGGCCAGTTCGCAAAAACGGATAGCTGCCTTTGTTGAGAAATGCTTTTCATTGAAAAAATTGTCTGTTGACAAGAAAAATAATTTTGTTATAATGCGGTATTAGCATTCGCAGGCATCGAGTGCTAATTTATTTTTTAAAGAGAGCCATCTTGTGTTTTTATCTGTTGAAAGATTATTAAAACATAAGCTATTCGTATTATTAAAGATATAATTCTAATTAATTGGAAGTGGTATTATGGTGGCAAAATCCGCAGATATTAAAGCAAGAAAAGACAAGGTTTTGGGCATTACCGTTTTACAATATATTAAAACCGTATCCCCGGTGAGCTCTGCTTTTATTGCCAAACAATATTTTAGTGATCTTAGCTCCGCAACGATCCGGAATATCCTGGCAGAACTGGAAAGTGAGGGATATCTAACGCATCCGCATATTTCCGCCGGCCGCATTCCTACTCAAAAGGGATATCGGTATTATGTGGATAATTTGATAGAAGAAATACAGCTCTTGAGCGAAGAAAAACAGCGGATCAAAGAAGAATATCATCAGGTTTCCTTACATTTAGAAGAGTTGCTGGAAAAAATATCTGAAGAAGTTTCCAACTTGACACATTACACCAGCATTATTTCAGTTGATGGATTCCGCAATAAGGTTTTTTGTCGCGGAACAGGGCATCTGCTGACTTATGTGGATTATGAGAATCTCAACAGGATTAGCAATATATTAATGGAACTCGAACGCAAAGAACGCTTACTGAAATTCATAAACAGGGAACTTGAGAATAAGATTGATGTGTTCATTGGAAGCGAGATCCAGTGTGAGGGGATAGACAGCTGTTCTTTGGTGGTTTCCCGCTACGAAACGAATAGTGGCGCGAGTGGAAGGATCGCGGTTTTAGGTCCGACCCGGATGGATTACGAGCGGGTAATTTCTGCTTTGGATTATTTTTCCGAACTTATAGGTAAAATCAGTTAATGTATTAACCAATTTTTAAAGAAGATAATATTTTTATGGAAAAGAAATCAGAAATATTGAAACAACAAGAACAAGAACAAAAACAAGACGATGCGGCTCAGGATGATGCCGATATTAACGCGAACCAGGAAGAATCTGACAAAGAAGATTCGAAAAAGGACAAAATGATCAAGATAAAAGAATCCGAATATCAAAAGCTTCAGCAAGAAGTTGATGAATATAAGGATAAATATTTTCGCCTTTACGCGGAATTTGAGAATGCCAGAAAACGGATGGAACGCGATAAGATCGAGTTTGTCAAATATGCCAATGAGGGTATTCTGGCGGATTTTTTGGAAGTAGTCGACAATTTGGAGCGTTCAATTAATGTGGCCAAATCCAAACATGAAGACTATAATGCTTTCCTTAAAGGCATTGACATGATCTGGAAACAGATTGAGGAGTTTTTGCGCAAGAATAATGTCCAGGCTATTGAGGCCAAAGGCAAGAAGTTTGATCACAACTGCCATGAAGTCTTGATGCAGGAAGAAAATGATGACATGGAAGAAGATACTGTCGTAGAAGAGTTTCAAAAAGGATATACTTTAAATAATCGGGTTTTAAGGACGGCAAAAGTGAAGTTGTCTAAAAAGAAAGAACCCGTGCAGGAGTCTAAGCCGGAAACAGAGAAAACCGAAGTCCAGGAAGAAGAGAAACAAGAAAATTCAAATCAGGAAGGATAACTCTAAAAGGCTATTCTTACCGCATATTACGTGAAGATATAAAAGCGTAGAAGGAGGAAAGATATGGGAAAAGCAATAGGAATTGATTTAGGAACTTCCAACTCGGCAGCGGCTGTTATGGAAGGTGGTAGAGCTGTTATTATCCCTTCAGCTGAAGGAGCCGGGGTTGCGTCAGGAAAGGCATTTCCGTCTTTCGTGGCTTTCACTAAAGACGGCGAGCGTTTGGTCGGCGAGCCGGCCCGCAGGCAGGCGCCAGTTAACTCCGAGGGCACTATTTATGCCGCTAAGCGGAAAATGGGAACCAATCATAAGTTTGAAGTGACAGGAAAATCTTTCACCCCGCAACAGATCAGCGCGTTCATTTTACAAAAGATCAAAGCGGATGCAGAAAAATATTTGGGAGAAACCGTGGATGAGGCGGTTATCACGGTTCCTGCTTACTTCAATGATAATCAAAGACAGGCAACCAAAGATGCCGGAGAGATCGCAGGCTTAAAGGTTTTACGCATCATCAATGAACCAACGGCAGCCTGTTTGGCCTACGGGATCGACAAGGCCGGTAAGGAACAGCAGATCATGGTCTTTGATTTCGGAGGAGGAACATTGGATGTAACCATTCTTGATATGGGATGGGACGAAGAACATAAGGCAGCGACTTTTGAGGTTTTGTCCACCAGCGGAGATAATCATCTGGGGGGTACTGATATGGACAATGCTTTGATTGGATATATTATTGAAGAGTTTAAGAAAGAGTCCGGTGTCGACCTTAGCAATGACAAGATGGCCTTTCAGCGTTTGCGGGAAGCAGCGGAAAAGGCAAAAGTGGAGCTTTCCAGCACGATCTCCACAGACATTAATCTTCCGTTTATTACAGCAGATGCGTCCGGGCCTAAACATCTTAATTTGACCATCGAAAGGGCTAAGCTGGAAAGTCTAGTGTCTCCTATTGTCGAGAAATGCCGTCAACCGATTGTTACGGCAATGCAGGATGCCAGCAAAAAATTAGGCGAAGATATTAAAGTAGCCAGGGTTATTTTAGTTGGCGGGCCTACTAGAATGCCGATCGTTCAGCAGTTTGTGGAAAAAGAGGTAGGCCAAAAGATCGAAGGCGGGATTGACCCTATGGAATGTGTTGCTCTGGGCGCAGCGATTCAATCCGGGATTATTAAAGGTGACGCCAAAGAAGTATTGCTTTTGGACGTCACTCCTCTTTCTTTGGGAATTGAGACACTGGGAGGGGTTTGTACTAAATTGATCGAAAGGAACACGACCGTGCCGGTCAAAAAGAGTCAGGTGTTCTCAACCGCGGACGATAATCAGTCCGCTGTGACCATTAGGGTTTTACAGGGTGAACGGCAGATGGCAGCAGATAATACGGAATTGGGCCGTTTTGATCTCGTGGGAATCCCTCCGGCGCCAAGAGGTGTTCCGCAGATCGAAGTCTCTTTTGATATTGATAGAGATGGCATCGTTCATGTATCAGCCAAGGATAAAGGGACCGGCAAGGAGCAGTCTATTAAAATTACAGCTCCTACGAAATTGTCGGAAGAAGATATTGAAAAGATGGTTAAGGAAGCCGAAAAGTACTCAGAAGAGGATAAAAAGAAAAAAGAAGAAGTGGAAGTGCATAATATGGCCAATACCATTCTATTTGCCACGGAAAAATCCTTGAAAGAACATGGCGATAAGATTTCGGCTGATGATAAAGCAAACATTGAAAAAGAGATGGAAGCTTTGAAAAAGACCATTGAGACAAAAGATACAGAAAAGATCAAAGCCCAAATGGAAGTGCTTCAAAAAGCCAGCCAAAAATTGGGTGAAGAAGTTTACAAGGCCTCAGCGCAACAGCAAGCACAGGCAGGCGGCGCCCAAGAAGGCACGGGTGCAGAGGAGCAGCCTGCAGGCTCAGAGCAAGGACAACAAGAGTCTTCTTCTGACAAAAAAGATGATGACGTCATTGACGCAGATTTTAAGGCTGAAGACGATAAATAAAAATGAAATTATGAATGAGGATTCAGTAGTCAGATGACCAAATCCTTAAAGGTCATCTGGCTTCTGATTTTTAAGAGACATACGCTAAGGCTATTATGAAAAAAGATTATTACGAGATTTTAGGAGTTGAAAAAAATGCAACAGCGCAGCAGATTAAGAAGAAATATCGTTCTTTAGCGCTCAAACATCATCCGGACCGGGTCCCTGAGGATAAGAAGGCACAAGCTGAAGAGAAGTTTAAAGAGATCTCTGAGGCGTATGGTGTTTTATCGGATCCTAAAAAGCGACAGATGTATGATCAGTATGGGCACGCGGGGATCGATCAGAATTTTACAACGGATGATATTTTTGGCGGGGCCGATTTCAGCAGTGTCTTTGGCGAATCCGGGTTGGGCGATATTTTTAGTCAGATCTTTGGCGGCGGGGGCGGTGCCGGCGGTTTTGATTTCTTTTCAACGGGAGGAAGGTCTTCGAATCGGCCGAGAAGGGGAAGAGATATTCAATACGAGACAGAGATCACTCTGGAGGAGGCCTTTTCCGGGATCCACAAGAAATTAAAAATTCCGCGGAATGAACATTGCAAAGATTGTAAAGGTACCGGGGCTAAAGACGGGACTTCTTTAAAGATTTGTGGCACCTGCCAGGGACATGGCCAGGTAATGATGTCGAGCGGTTTTTTCCGCATGCAGCAAACTTGTTCGGCTTGCGGAGGCCGCGGAAAGACAATTATTGAAAGATGCCCTAAGTGTGGCGGCAAAGGTGCTGTGCATGTTTCCCGGAATATTGATATCACTATACCCGCAGGGGTGGATAATACATCCAGGTTGCGGGTCAGGAATGAAGGGGAAATAGGTCCGGGAGGTCCGGGAGATCTGTACCTCTATATCCGGGTCTTGCCGCATAAGACTTTCCGAAGAGACGGAGATGATCTTCATTCACAGCTCCTCTTGGACTTTTCAATCGCTGCTTTAGGCGGGGAGGTTTCGGTTCCCACTATCGACGGTAAAGTAAGCATGAAGATTCCAGCCGGCACCCAGAGTGGGGAGGTTTTTCGCTTAAAAGGCAAAGGCATGCCAGATTTGCGACGGGGTAACCGAGGGCAGCAATATGTTAAGGTTATGTTGCAGGTGCCTAAGAAGATGTCGGCTGAGCAGAAAAGGCTTTTAAGAGAGTACGCTGATGTCAGCGGGATCAAGAATATTAATATGAAGGATGAAAAGATCACTGATAAAATCAAAAATGTGTTTAAATAGCATTTGGGAACTTTTGATAAACCATAAGAAGGAAAAAGTCAATGCCAACATATCAATATGAGTGCCAGGCGTGCAGCCATTTTTTTGAGATTTTTCAATCTATGCTTGATAAGAAACTGAGGAAATGCCCCGAATGCGGTAAGAGCCGCTTGACAAGGCTTATTGGTGCGGGTAGTGGATTGATCTTCAAAGGCAGCGGCTTTTATGAAACAGATTATAAAAAGAAAGAAGCTCCTAAGCCAGCGGCACCCGCAAAGAGTGAACCGGCAGGGGAATGCAAAACCTGCCCCGCAGCGAAAAGTTGTCCTAGCCATTCAGAGTAGGGGAGCCTTTTATCAATATATTTATGAGCGCAAGGAAAATTCTTAGATTTTGGTTTCCTCTCTGCCTGTATTCTGTTATGATTTTTTATATATCTTCCTGGCCCGGAGGGCCGTCAGGCATAACAGTTGCAAAAGTTGATAAAATTCTGCATATGATCGAGTTTATGCCATTCGGTTTTTTGTTGGGCAGGGCTATTGCGCAAACGTTTGCCGGATTTAATTTGCGGAGGGTTCTTTTTTTTATTTTTTTAGGGTCTTTTATTTATGGTGTCAGTGATGAATTTCATCAGTTTTTTGTTCCCGGAAGAGAGGCTTCTTTTTTGGATGTCTTAGCCGATTCCGCAGGCGGATTGCTGGGGGGCATTTTTTACTGCATATTAAATAAAAGTAAATTTTTATAAATTCAAAAAACAAAGATAAAAATGTCAGTCATTAAACCATTTAAATCACTTTTCTACAATATCAAAAAAATTAAAGATTTTGAAAAAGTCATTTCCCCGCCCTATGATGTTATCTCGGAAGAAGAACAGACGCGTCTTTTGAATCTCAGTCCGTATAACTTTACGCATATAGACTATAATAAAGAAAAACCTTCAGATGATAAGGCGAACAATAAATATACGCGAGCGAAAAAGACCTTTACGCAATGGTTAGAGAAAGGTGTTATGGTCCAGGATGAAAAGCCGAGTATATATTTTTATAAGCAGGATTATAAGGTTGTTGGCCAGAAGTATTCGCGCATGGGCTTTATTTCTTTGATGGAATTGGCAGATGAAGAGGAATCTAAGGTTTATCCTCATGAAAATACCCACTCTAAGGCGGTTGATGATCGGCTACGCTTGACCAAAGCCCTAAGTGCAAATCTCAGTTCGATCTTTGTCTGCTATTCGGACAAGCATAAAAAGGCGGAAAAGATTTTCACTAAACACGTACTATCAACGACTCCTTTGATCAGCGTGGAAGATGATTTGGGTGTCAAGCATCAACTTTGGCGGCTTGATGATGAGAGTTTGATCCAGGAGATTGATCAGTCAGTTCAAGGACAGCAATTATTTATAGCGGATGGACATCATCGCTACAAAGTCGCTCAAGAATATCGGCGTCAAAAAGCGCAAAGAAAGAGCGCGGTAACCGGAAATGAATCCTTTAACTATGTTATGACCTATTTTACGAATATTGATTCCAAGGGTTTGCAAATCTTCCCGATGCACCGCATTGTGAAGCAGTTGCCTCAGGAACTTGACTTTCTGGAAGAGTATTTCCGCATTGATAAGGTTAAAAATAAAGACGATCTTTCCATTTTAATCGCCAAAGCTGGACGCAACGAACATGCCTTTGGATTATATACTTTACAGGGCGCGTTATTGTTAAGGCTTAAAAATCGGATGGTCATTGATAAGTATATTAAAGAAGGTTCTAAGGAATACCGGAAACTTGATGCAATGATTTTGAAATCGCTTATTTTTGATCGCGTGGGTATCCCCTCGGATGATATCGAGTACACGAATGATATTAATGAAGTGATCCATAAAGTAGATAGCCACGAATCAGATTGCGGGTTTATTATGAACCCGGTGAAGATCTCACAGTTGAAATCCATTGCTTTAAATGGGGAAACCATGCCACCGAAGACCACCTATTTTTATCCTAAGGTTTTGTCAGGATTGACCGTTCATAAGATGGATTGACAAAAGGCGGATTGTGTTATATTAATGTAAGGGCTCTTGCAGGCCAGGTAGGTGAAGTCTTATTAGGATAAGGAAAAGATTTTCAGCTAAAGAATTTATATATCATGTCATTATTCGGTCGCAAAAAATATACTCTTGTTAACGTTAAGAAGAAAGATATTCCCGCCGGTCTTTGGATCAAATGCCCGGATTGTTCGGCTCCCCTCTATAAAAAAGAACTTCAGGATGGACTGCGTATTTGTCGTAAATGCGGATGCCATCTTTCCATGACGGCCAAAGAAAGAGTTCATTCTCTCCTTGATAGAGGCACTTTTCAAGAGATGGACCCGGATCTGAAATCCAAAGATCCTTTGAAATTCAAAGGGCCTAAAACTTATAAGCAGAAAATTGAAGGGGATCAAAAGGCCACGGGCATGAAAGACGCTGTCCTTACTGGATATGGCAAGATTCAGGGAAAAGACGTGGCCATTGCGGTTACAGATTCACGCTTTATTATGGGTTCCATGGGTTCTGTTGTTGGTGAACGCATCACCCGTGTGGTGGAATATGCAACAGCCAATGACCTTCCCGTTGTTATTGTCTCCGGCTCGGGCGGAGGTGCCAGGATGTATGAAGGCATTTTTTCTTTGATGCAGATGGCCAAAACTTGTTCCGCGCTCGCTAAGCATGCCGAAAAGGACTTGCTTTATATCTCTGTTTTGACAAATCCCACCATGGCAGGAATCATGGCTTCTTTTGCAGGTATAGGCGATATTATCATGGCAGAACCTAAGGCATTAATCGGTTTTGCCGGACCGAGGGTTATTGAGCAAACAATCCGGCAAAAGTTGCCGGAAGGGTTTCAGAGGTCTGAATTTTTACTGGCCCATGGTTTGATCGATATGATCGTGGAAAGAAAAGCCCTTAAGGATATGATCGCTAAAACCATTGCATTTTGCGGAAAAAAGAAGAAATAATATCAATAATCAATTTATTGCCAAGAAATCAGTTGTTTTATTCCCCTTTTTTTAATAAAATACCCACACAAACTAATAGCCAACCATTAATTTAAAGATATAAAATATTGTGGCCCAGATAAGTTTAAAAAATGTGACAAAAGAATATCATGGGGGCATACTTGCTGTCGACAATGTCAACATTGGCATTGAGAACAGGGAATTTATGGTCATAGTCGGTCCCTCAGGCTGCGGCAAGTCAACGACATTGCGCATGATCGCCGGATTGGAAGAGATGACCCGCGGTGACCTTTGGATCGGGGCCAAGAAAGTCAATGATGTCCCTCCTAAGGACCGCGATATCGCCATGGTCTTTCAGAATTATGCGCTTTATCCGCATATGACGGTTTATGAGAATATGTCTTTTGGCCTCAGGTTAAGGAAATATCCTAAAAGTGAGATCGACCGCAGGGTTAATGAGGCCTCGGACGTTTTAGGCATTAAAAAGATGTTGGATCGAAGGCCAAAACAACTTTCCGGTGGTGAGCGGCAAAGAGTGGCTTTAGGCCGGGCCATCGTAAGAAAGCCGGAGGCCTTTTTGTTTGACGAACCTTTGAGTAATCTGGATGCGAAATTGAGGGTTTTGATGCGGGCGCAGATCCATAAGCTGAGGATGCGGCTACAGACGACCTTTGTGTATGTGACGCATGATCAAACCGAAGCCTTGACCTTGGGGGATCGGATTGTCGTTATGAAAGATGGCAAAATGCAGCAATGCGCGGATCCAATGACGATATATGATAAACCGGCAAATAAATTTGTCGCGTCTTTTTTGGGAACGCCTCCCATCAATTTGATGGAAGGCATGATCATAAAGAAAGAGCGAAAATATTATTTTAATGAAGGCAAATTTCAGGTCAAGCTGGTAGAAGAGATGTACAAAAAAATTGCTCCCTATGAAGGAAAGAAGGTTATTTTTGGCGTGAGAGCTGAAAATATCTATGATCGTTTATTTGTTTCAGAGGCAGCTCCGGATAACACCGTACGGGCTGTTTGTGAAGTGGTCGAGCCTTTGGGTTCGGAAGTCTATTTGCATTTGAATTCTGGTAAGAATATTTTTATTGCGCGCGTAGGCGCGCATAATCGGCCTGATGTTAATAGGGATATGGACATAGTTTTTGATATGAGCAAGGTATATTTCTTTGATTGTGAAACTGAAAAAACAATTGTTTAATTTTTACGTTTATACTGGCATTATTTTTTTGCTACCGTTGGTGCTTTTTTTCTTTTATGCCGTATATGTTGAATTGCAATTCTTCCTTTTTCTTTTCTTGGGCCTTCTTGCCCTCATTTTTTATTTAATCCCTTTGCAAAAACGTTTGCAGACCAAATATGCGGAAAAGCAGCTTCATGTGCAGAATTTATACGAGGGAATAAATGTTATTGAAGCTGAGATTGTTCAAGAGGAGATCTCGATAGAGGCCCTTAAAGATAAAGTTGTTAATTATGCCCACCTGAAGGATGTGACGGAACGCTTGAGCCGTTGTTTATATTGCGAGGAAACTTCTAAGGTATTATGTTCTGAAGTGGAGGTTTTCTTTGGCCGTCAGGACAGAACGATTATTCTGTATTTATTCCATTCCAAAACAGGCGCCTTAGGCCTTTCTTCCTCCCGCAAAGGACAGATGCGGATTAATATTAAGTCGAAAAATGGGGATATTTTTGATCAATGGGTGGTCAAGAACATGCAGCCTCTTTTGATCGAGGATACTAAGATGGATTATCGGTTTGACGCGGAAAAGGTTATTGATGAAGATGTCCGGCCGATCCGATCGTTGATCAGTGTTCCCTTGATGGTCCGCAACAAAGCTTTGGGAATATTACGTATAGATAGTCCGCATGAAAATGACTTCAAGACAGAAGATCTGCGGTTTTTGTCAACAATCTCTGATATCGGCGCTTTGGCCATTGAGAACGCCCAGCTTTATGAGCGGGTGGAACAGTTAGCCATTCGGGATGGCTTAACGAATCTCTATCTGCGGAGGTATCTCATGAAACGTTTGCCTGAGGAGATTAGCCGGAAGATCCGCAGGGAAAAACCTTTGAGCTTTGTGATCTTTGATCTGGATTATTTTAAAGATTATAATGATAAATTCGGCCATATTGCCGGTGATATTGTTTTAAAAACCATTGCCATGGAATTGAGCAGTTTTTTTCATGAGCCGGGATCTTTGATCTGTCGTTATGGGGGGGAGGAGTTTTGTGTCTTGCTTCCGGATGTTTCCAAGGAAGAGGCCTTTGATATGGCCAATCAGTTGCGGCAGAAGATCTCAGAAAAGACCATTATTTTGCGGCGGGAGAAAACGAGGATAACGGTCTCCGCTGGTGTTGCCTCGTTTCCAGGAGACGCTAAACTCAAGGATGAATTGATCGCAAAGGCGGATCAAGCATTATACCGAGCGAAGAAAAAGGGAAGGAACCGTGTCTGCGCAGCCTAAGTGTCATCAATAGCTGTTGAAAGGTATTATCTATTTATGATATATGTCATTTACACATTAGTGATGTTTTTTTATGTTTTTGCGGTCATTAAAATCATTCGTCAGTCTTTGTCCCGCAGGGATATCGATTTTAAGATGGAGGTGATGACGGTCTTGGAACCGCATAAACGCCTTTTGGATAAGAAGGAAAGTTTGTTCAGAGAAAAGATGGACCTCGAGCGGGAAGCCATTGAAACCTTCGCCCTTTATGAAATCACCAAAGAGATCGTTTATAGTTTAAGTGACGAGGAAGCCTTCAAGATTTTTAAAAGAAAACTCCGGGAACATGTGACCTTTGAAAAATGCCGCTTTGTTTATCCGAATATAGAGGAGATAAAAGAGCTCAAAAAAATGAAAGATTATTTCATTTTTCCCTTAAAGGCCCGGAAAAAACGGATCGGTTATCTGGTTATTAAAGGAGTTTCTGAAAAAGATAAAGAAAAGGTGATGATCCTCGGTCATCAGTTCGCCCTGGCTTTGAGAAGAGTTAATTTGTATGAAGAGATTGAACGGACGGCGATTACGGATAGTTTGACCTCTGTCCACACCCGAAGATATATATTGGAGCGTTTTGATGAAGAACTCAAACGGTCCAGATCCAGGGACATCAACATGTCTTTTATTATTATTGATGTCGATAATTTCAAATCCTATAATGACAAATATGGTCATCTTACCGGTGACCAGATTTTGCGGGAAGTGGGAGGGATCATAAAGGAAAATATCCGGGAAATTGATGTGGCCGCCCGTTATGGTGGGGAGGAATTCTGTGTTATTCTTCCGGACACCGATAAGGCCGGGGCCCATTATGCGGCCGAACGTATCCGTGTTGCTGCAGAAAAAGCGGTTATTAAAGCTTATGATGCCACTGTTAAGGTGACGATCAGCGCGGGCACCGCTACCTTCCCTGATGATGGTGTGGGACGCATTGAATTGATCGATAAAGCAGATTGGGGGCTTTATCGCGCTAAGAAATCGGGTCGCAACAGAGTCTGCTCCTTTTCATTGCACGCATAGGTCAAAGCCCTCTTGTCTGTTTTTTTATTGGCATATCACCCCTGTAGTTACCTTAAATTTTCAGAAATTTCAGGTTGAATCCTCAAAACTTATCGTGTAGAATAAACTCACTTTTCAGATATAAGGTATAGTCCTTTCACTTTGCGAGAATTATTTTAGCCTTTTAACTTATTGTATTTGAATCGTTTTGGTCTTCAGTAAAATTTTTTCTAATATTACTATTAATTATTCTTAATATGAAATATGTCATCGGTGTCGATTTTGGGGGCACTAATATAAAATTGGGTTTGGTCAATCCCAAGGGTAAGATTATCCGCAGAGCCCGCATTGATACGCGTTCCTATTTTTCCAGTAAGGCAAAGCTCATCAATAGCCTTGCACAGAAGATCAGGGAGGTGATGATCGCCCAAGAGCTTTGTGCAACGAATATTTCCGGGATTGGAATCGGTCTGCCGGGCCTCATTGATCCGCGCAAAGGAATTGTCCGTTTTTTGCCGAATGTGCCGGGGTGGCGCAATGTGCCCCTTGTCAAAATTCTTGAGAGATCGTTAAACATCGCTACCTTTATTGACAATGATGTAAATCTGGCCGCCTTGGGTGAATGGCAATATGGCGCAGGAAAAGGGGCGGATAGTCTGATCTGTGTCACTTTAGGGACAGGGGTAGGCGGAGGTATTATTTTGGATGGCAAACTTTACCGGGGAGAAGGTTATGTGGCTGGGGAAATCGGGCATATCCCGATTAATGAAAAAGGCCCGGCGTGCAATTGTGGCGGCAGCGGTTGTCTGGAACGTTATGTCGGAAATCAGTCTCTGTTGAAGAAGGCGAGAAGGTGTTTGCAAAATAAGGATATTACATTGGAAGAAGTTTATGCCCTTGCTAATCAATCTAACTCAAAGGCGCTCGCCCTTTGGGAAGAAACCGCGGTGCATATCGGGAATGCCTTGGTCGGCGTAGTTAATGTGCTGAACCCACGATTGATAATTATCGGCGGTGGTGTTGCCAAAGCGTATAAACATTTGAAAAAGCCTTTAATTCAAACGATTAAGAACCGTTCCATGCAGGTGCAGTCAAGGATGGTAGCGGTCCGTCGCGCCCGCTTAGGCGATGATGCCGGGATCCTGGGCGCTCAAATATTAATGAAGGATTTAACGACGGGAGCACACACGAAGCATGTCTAGAAAAATTAACTGGATCAGAGCTTTTCTGTTGTTTTTTATCGTATGGGCAACTTGCGATGCCGCAAATTCTTGCTGGGCTCAGAGTAAAACCGTTGAATTGAACGGTGATGTTTTGAATTATTCTGTGGATGGGAATTCGATAACCGCAGAAGGTAATGTTGTGGTGCTGAAGGATGAGACGACCTTAAGTTGTGACATTGTGGAATTTTCGCAGGATACCAGTGTCGCCAAAGCGCAGGGAGATGTTACGCTGGTTACGCCACAAGGGAAAATCGAAGGCGATAGTTTGATTTTTAATTTTGAGACGATGACCGGAAGTTTTCAAAAAGCAAAAATTTATGCCGACCCTTATTATGGATTTGCCCGGACTGTTGGGAAAGTTGCTGAAAATGAAATCAATCTTCTGGACGGATATGTGACCACATCGGATTTTGATAATCCCGAGTACCGGCTTACGTCGAAAAAAATAGAGGTGTTTCCCGGAGATAAAATAGTCGCCCGCAATGTATTGTGGTATTTTGGGAAAGTACCGGTTCTTTATCTCCCGAAATTTGTTCAAAGCCTGAAAGATAAAAAACCACGGTTTATCTTTACTCCCGGCTATGATAAGGAATGGGGGATGTTTTTGCTGACCCAGTGGCGCTATTATTTCAGTGAGGACTTTAAAGGCGTTATTCATTTCGACGCGCGCGAAAAAAAGGATATCGCTACCGGTGTTGACCTGCAGTACAATACCCAAAAATACGGGAAGGGCGCTTTTTATACATATTATATGAATGAACGGAATATTACTTCCAAACGGTTTTATTTAGAGCGGCCGTCCCCAACGATTGAGAGGGAAAGGTTCAAGATCAATTGGCGTCACGATTGGAACATTGATGATCAGACCAAGGCCATAATGCAATATTACAAATTAAGTGATGCCACCATTTTGAAAGATTATTTTGAAAGAGAATACGAGGAGAACAGCAATCCCAAAACATATTTCTTATTAACGCGCCGACTGGCACGGGCGCATTTGAGTTTTCGTACAGATATCAGGGTAAACCGTTTTACCTCTCAAGTTGAGCGTCTGCCGGAGATCAATTACACCTATTCGAGCCAGCGCATCGGCGATACGAATTTTTATTTTTCAAATCAGACGAAATATTCTAATTTAACCAAGAAACGCGCCTCACCGAGTGAGATCAGGGAAAAGACCAACCGGTTCTTTACGGATAATCAGATCGCTTATCAGAGGAAAATCGGTTTTGTTGAATTTAAACCGTATATCGGCGGGAGTCACACCTATTATAGCCGCATTAAGACACCGGGAGAAACGGATGGTGTCCGGGGTGCTTTCCGCACAGGCGCAAGTTTAAGTACAAAAATTTATCGCATTTTTGATGCCCAGTACAACAAACACGGGATTACGATCGAGAAATTGCGCCATGTGGTCACCCCTTCGGTAAGTTACAGCTACGCGCATGATCCAACAACGCTCAATTCAGAATTGGACCAGTATGACAGTGTAGACAGCATTACGCGGAATCATTCTATTAATTTTCTTTTAGAAAACAAATTACAGACGAAACGGGATGGGCAGGCTGTGGATCTTGTCCGGTTCTCAACCAGTTCCGATTTCAATTTGAAGGAAGATACCTCTGCTCCGGGTTTTTCTAATGTGACAAATGAATTAAATTTCAAGCCTGTTAATTGGCTGACGTTTCGGGCGGACTCTATTTATAACACCCACCGGGACAGGATGACAACCGCTAATTTTGACCTTTATTTAAGTGATAAAGATGACAAATGGCAATGGAATTTCGGCAAAAGATGGCATCGGGATGTCGACGACCAGATAACCACGGAATTTTTGTGGCGCATTAATCCTCTGTGGGCTATCCGGATGTATGAACGGTTTGACCTTGAGCACGGGACCCAGAAAGAACAATCGTTTACTGTCACCAGAGACCTGCACTCCTGGATATTGGATATTTCTTTTACGGAAAAAAGAGGAGAGGGAAGTGAGATCCTTTTTGTTTTTACTTTAAAAGCATTTCCGGATATCGGTTTTGATTTCGGTTCCAGTTTCAATAAAAGGAAGGCCGGGTCCCAAAGCAATTAGGTGTGCCAGGCTTCAAATTAATAATCAATTGAAAGACTTACATATTATGTCTATTGAAAAAGACAAATTGTCAGATATTTATTATAAGCTTCTGAAGATCAGAAAAGTACAGCTAAAAATAGAAGAGTTGTATCATGAGGACGAGATGAAGACACCTGTGCACCTTTCGCTCGGGCAGGAGGCCTCTTCTGTCGGGATATGTGCTAATTTACAGAAAAAGGACTATATCTTCAGTAATCACCGTAGCCATGGCCATTATTTGGCTAAGGGCGGCGATCTGAAAGCCATGATAGCTGAGTTGTATTGTAAGGAAACAGGATGTTCCAAAGGACGTGGCGGTTCTATGCATTTGATAGATACTTCTGTGGGGCATCTCGGTTCTTCTTCGATTGTTGGCGGCGGCATACCGCATGCGGTGGGCGCGGCTTTCGCTTCTAAAATGTTGGATCAAGGCTTGGTTGCGGTTACTTTTTTGGGGGATGCCGCCAGTGAAGAAGGTGTTTTTTTCGAGAGCATGAGCCTGGCCGCGCTAAAAAAGGTTCCGGTTATTTTTGTCTGTGAAAACAATTTTTATTCCGTCTGCTCTCATCTTTCGACCCGCCAGGTCAATGCCGACATTTATAAAAGGGCACGTGCCTTTGATATCCCTTCTCTGCAGATTGACGGGATGAATGTTGTCGAGGTTTATGAAACCGCGCAGAAAGTTGTAACGGCGGTACGCAACGGGAAGGGGCCGTTTTTACTTGAATGCCGCGTGCAGCGTTGGCGGGGACATGCCGGAAGCGGAGATCCCGGGGCCGAGAATTATCGCAAATGTGAAGATCTGGACCCTGTCAATCGGCGGGATCCGATTTTGGAGTTTGAGACCTATTTGAATGAAAAAGAACTTTTATCGACAGGGGAACGGACAAAAATCCAGGAAGCGCTTGATGTAGAAATCGAGGAAGCTTTCCGCTATGGACAGCAAAGCCCTTTGCCTGATATCGAGGATCTTGAGAAGTATTTATTTGTTGAGTGATCATCAAAGAAGAGGAAGACAATAGATGCCGTGGACAAAATTACAAGTAGAAAGAGAAGAGCCTACGTTTGATGAAAACGAGGGACAAGATGTTCGGAAACTTTCTTACGGTGAGGCTTTAAGAGAGGCACTTGATCAGGCTTTGGCGCGTGATGGGCGGGTTTATGCTATGGGACAGGGAGTTGATGACCCCGGGGGTATGTTCGGGTCCACCTTGGATCTGCATAAAAAGTATGGCGGGCATAGGGTTTTTGACATGCCGTTGAACGAAGAAGGGACAGTTGGCATGGCCATTGGTTCGGCCATGGCTGGGATGCGGCCAGTATCTATTCACAATCGTCCTGATTTCCTCCTGATGGCCATGGATCAGATCGTTAATCATGCTTCAAAATGGAGTTATATGTTTGCCGGACAAGTACCAATCCCTTTGGTGATCCGGGCCTGCATAGGCCGTGGTTGGGGTTCGGGCGCGCAGCATTCCCAGGCCTTGCAATCCTTGTTTTTTCATGTTCCCGGTCTTAGGATCGTTATGCCGACGAGTCCGTATGATGCCAAGGGACTTCTGATTACCAGTATAGCGGATAATAATCCGGTCCTGTTCTTTGAGCAAAGATGGCTGTACAAGCATACGGGCTATGTCCCGGAGGAGGTCTATTCGATCCCTTTTGGACAAGCTGTGATCAAAAGGCAAGGGACAGACGTAACGATCGTGGCGGTGTCGCATATGGTCACAGAGGCTTTACGGGCTGCGGAGAAACTGGCGACCAAAGGGATTGATGTTGAGATCATTGATCCCCGCACGTTGAAGCCTCTAGACGAGCTGACGATTCTTAATTCTATCAAAAAGACAGGCAGGCTTCTGGTCGCAGACCTTTGCTGGAAGACCGGGGGCTTCAGCGCGGAAGTGATTACGCGGGTAACCCAAAAAGCCTTTTCTTCCCTCAAACAGGCGCCGCAGCGTGTAACTTTTCCAGACATCCCTACCCCCAGTGGATATGTCTTGGAGAATGCTTTTTATCCCGGAGTCGAAGATATTGTTATGGCTGTGGAATCCATGATGGCGCAGGAAATCTGATCGGAAGTAGAGCCTTTTTATGAAAAAAAACGCAAAAATACTGATCATCGGGCATGATGATATTATCGAACGTTCGTTATATGCTTATTTGAAGGATAAGGGATACCCCCAGGTGTTTTCTTCTTCTCAA
>JAGYNW010000159.1 GCA_018399915.1 Candidatus Omnitrophota bacterium | reverse complement strand
AAATCCTCACAAAGCCTTTCCAACCCCAAAGACTTTGCCCGGCTCTTGGTGAGCTCATATTGAAGCGTTTTCTCTTTTTCCAGAAGGCTTTGGTTGAGGTCCTTCAATTTCATATAATTGTATTCATTACGAGCGACATCCGCTAATAACTGCTCTCTCTCCTGGAACAAAGTCATAATCTTGACATCGGAATTCGACAATCGGATTTTCAGTTTTTCATTTTCCAGGGCAATCTTTTTCATCTCCGGGATCGGCGCTGAAGAGGCCCCTTGACGGGCCTTAATCCGCAAAGCGTTTTGCGCCATTGTCTCCTTCATCCTCAGCACATCCTCCTTGAAATTTTTCACGGAGGCCACGCTTTCCTTAACCTTGGACAGAAGGTTCCGGTTCTCAACCTGCAATTCTGAGATCATAGATCTCATCTGCAACTCTTTGGTTTTGAAATTGTAATCATAATTTTCCAATAATGTCTTTTGCGCACGCAGAGCCCGGACATATGATTTGTTCTGCATCTTAAGCCTGAGGCTGTCGGCGGTTAATTTCTCAATATTGGCATATTCGTTTTCCAGATTTTCTTTATCATAGATCACATCGGAAAGTCTTTCCTCCAGCTCTTCGATCTTGTATCGGTCCTCATTTTGCACTTCATAACTTTTACTCTTAATCTTTTTGATCTCATCCTGCAACTGACGGATCGAACTTTTCTGATTATCAATGCGGTTCAACAATCTTTGATTGGCCGTATCCAATTCGCGGGCGGTCTTTTCGGAATTCTGCAATTGCGTGCGGGCGGCATCAAACTGTTCACGCTCATGGTCCAAAACAGGTATGTCTTCTTCCTTGAAGGACACTTCTTTGAAAAGCGCCTCTTTAAGGTTCATTTTTTCTCTTTCCAGCTCTTTGATCTTTTTAATAAAATATTCGGATTCCCTGCGCGAGATCTCTTTAGCATCCTGAAGCTCTTTTTGCAAAAGGTCGAACTGCTTTTGGTCTTCAGCGATCTCATGCAATCCACTCTCAAGGTCTTCTCTCATCTGATCCCGCATTTCTTCTTCCGCTCTCATGGACTGTTCTTCCTTTTCAAGGCTCTCATTTTCCTCATTCGCCAGGGCAACCGGTTCAGACGTCAAAGACACATCCTGATCATTTTGTGCCGCATAAGCCTTTTTATATTTCTGAATCTCATCGATATCGGAAATAGGGACAACCGTCAACTCTTCTTTTTGAGCCTTCAGTTTGCGGACTATCAAAATAATGGCGCCTATACATATGATTATGCCGGAAACCAAAGCAATATAAGTATACATGTAAATCTCCTGTTTAAAGGTTATCGTACATTACAGATGCTTATCCTCTTTTAAATACCCCACGTAATCACTAATAGCCGATTGCAAGCTTTGAAACGGTTTCATGTATCCCGCGCTGGCCAACTTGGTCATATCCGCCTGCGTAAAATACTGATAGCGCTTGCGAAGATGGTCTGGCATCTCAATATATTCAATATCAGGTTCCCGGCCCAGAGCGCGAAACAGTGCCCCTGCCAATTCGTTCCATGTGCAGGCCTGCCCGGTTCCGACATTGTAGATTCCCGCGATCTCAGGATGATCGAGAAAAAACAAAACAACGGATACCGCATCCATGACATAAATAAAATCCCTTTTCTGTTCACCGTCTGCATAATCAGGATGATAGGACTTGAACAAGGCGATCTTTCCCTCGGTTGCAGCCCTAGGATAGGCTTTAAGAACAACACTGCGCATATCCTTTTTATGATACTCATTCGGTCCGAAAACATTAAAAAACTTCAATCCCACAAAAGAATCCAGATAGCCTTTATCCAACGCCCAAAGGTCAAAATCCTGCTTGGACTGTCCATAAAGATTTAGCGGCTGACATTTACGCATGGTTTCTTCATCGTCCTTATAACCGTGCGACCCATCGCCATAAGTAGCCGCGGAACTCGCGTAAATGAAGTTGACCCCTTTGTCCCGACACCACAAGGCGAGAGACTTTGTATACTCCAAATTATTCTCTCGGTAATACGCCGCATCACTCAAAGTCGTTGAACTGCAGGCGCCCATATGGATCACGCACTCAACCACCGATGGAAGGGTATTTTCTTTTACCTTTACTAAAAAGTCCTTTTTATCAAGATACTTCTGAAATTTCTTATTCTCTAAATTGCGCTCTTTTAAAGGATCATTTAAATTATCAACAATAATCAAATCCTCACGGCCCCTGGCATTGAGATGTGCCACAATACAACTTCCGATAAATCCTGCGCCGCCGGTTACTATAATCACGTATATTCCCTTTCTATTGACTTAAAGTTTCTTTCTTTTTATCACTACTATCAATGATAAAATGACCGATATTCGTGCCGATAACCAATCCTAAGCGGGAAATCTGTTTCTGGGGCATCTTAACCGTATCAGAAAAGGTCATTACCGGATGGATCGAATTGCGCCTGGTAATTTCTCCTTGCACAGTTACGGTAAAATCGGAATCATGAAACAACCACCGGCTCAATTGCGAGGGCTTTTTCATCTTGGTAATATAGCCGTCGAGGATGAAATCCGCGGTCCCGCCTTCCTCATTAAAAATAATTTCTAGTTCTGTCTTATCCGGGTTCTCCTTGAAAACATCCACTATTCCCCGGATTAACGTGAGCGCGAGCCGGTCCAGAGCTTCATTGGCGGGCACATTTTTCCCTGGCTTAAAGGGTAAAATTAATAATGTGCCACTCTTACGAACAAAAGCAGGATCAATCACCTGGCCTTTAAGCTCATAACGAGCAGAATCAGGGATAGGGGCCGTCTCATTGCGGACAAAATAGCCACAACCGCTGCCTAATAGCAATATAATTATTAATGAGTAATAGACTTCTTTATATCGTTTCATCGGATAACTGAATTTTAGCATATCCGATTTAGCGACTCAAGAGAATAAAGGAAAGATTTCAACCGGGTTGTAACGGTTTCAGGAAGCTAAGCTTTGAAGTGTGCTTAAATATTGACCTTTCAAAAAAAAAATGCATTTCTAAATATCCCAACCTCCCCCAAGACTTCCACCGCCGCCTGTTCCTCCCCAAAGCATGAAACATAACATTATCCCAAAGAGAATTCCCAAACCTTTTAAAATTCCTGAAAGCCCTATCTTCATTTTGAAAAACAAAAACGTTGTCCATAAACTCCAGCCTACAAAAAGGGAAAAACCCCCCAGGAGCAGTGAGATCAAAATCCATTTCAATTTTATTGATTTTCTTTTTTTCATTATAATTGCCTTAATCGCATATTCTGAACTTATTGATACCGGTTATCGCCCTGGTGACCGGGGCACTCCTAATCCACTTTGGTCCGGGCTATAAGAGTTTAACGGATTCATGCCTCATAGCTTACCCCTCTTCAAAAAAGATTCAAACTCCGGATGCATGCGGCAGCCTAATTTTCGCGCGAATTCTCCATGCTTTCTTGCCTGATCATATATCTTTGTGTAGTAAAAATGCGCCAAACCCAGATTATAATGTGTCTGACAAAGATACGGATTCAGGGAAAGCGAATGCTGATATATTGCAATGGCTTTGGCAATTTGCTTATCGCGTTCATAGGTATTGCCTAAATTCGTATACAGGCTGGCGCGGCCAGGAAGGACCTTCATTATTTGCAAGAACATTTGCATGGCCTTTTTGTGATTTCCCTGCAACTTGTAATGATTGGCCAAATTGCTTAAATAGATCGCCAATGTTTCTTTTTTGGTTAACTTTTTTAGGGAAACTTTATCATCAAACCCCTTCAAGTAATATTTCCGATAATAAAGATCCGGAAAGTTTTTTCCATTATAAGTTGTTTCAACATTGATTCTTTGATGACCATTATCATAGCGCACAAAGAAATGATTAGGCACCATAACCCCGTTGACAGGGAGATCAAGGCGTTCTGCTAAACACAGGTAAATCAAAGATAAAGATAAACAATGCCCCTTTGTATTTTGCAGAACACGATTTAATAATAACGTTTCTAAAGTGCTTTCAAACAATTTGCTGCGGTCAGGTGAAAATCCTTTTTGTCCATACAAATACTGATTGATCATTTTAATTTGCTGCTTGGGTGGAGCCTTGTCGGGAAGTAATCTCCTTAGATCTTTCTCCATTTGCGTTAAGTGCTTATTAAAATCAGAAACAAACATCTCTTCTTTCAATAGATCTTTGGACGCGCTTTTCGTAATCAAGGCCAATGAAGCGTTCAAGTCAATCGTCTTTTCTTCTTGCGTGAAAAGATTTTGGATGTATTCCTGAGAAAGTGCTTCCGCGTTAATCCGGGGGGATAGCCACAAAAGCAAAATGCCTGTAAATGTGAAAATTCTTAAAAAATGATAAATGAAAATCATTCGATATGCATCATCCTATTTTAGATAAAAGCCCAAGGTCTCACGGCAACCGTTTTTTTGAAACATTGAGTCGATCATTATTGAACCCCTTTTTCTTCTCACTGCGCAAGATAACTTTTTGTCCTTTCTTCCGGAATAACCGTGACCCCGTGGGCTTTGAGTAAGGCGGTAGTGATGCCGTCTCCCTGGACAACCTTCCCTGAAAAGGTGCCGTCATAGATCTGCCCGACACCGCAAGAGGGGCTGCGCTGTTTAAAGATAGCCTCTTTGATCTCATAAAGCCGGGCGATTTTTAAAGTTTCTCTGGCGCCTTTGATAAAATTCCGGGTCACATCGCGACCCGTAGCCGATACAACCTTATTCCCTTTTTGCTCCGAAGGACTCCGCGGGACAGACAATCCTCCTAATTGTTCAGGGCATACAGGGATCAGAACATCGTGCTTAAGCATTTGCCGGACCTTTGCATTTTGATTATGCGTACCATCATATTTACAAGAAATACCCAGAAGGCAGGCACTCACAAGCCTTTTTGTCTTTTTCTTTACCATAACAAGCTTTTCCTTCTTATTCCCATTCTTGAAGAATTCAATCCTGATATCCATAGTGAACATAGTCTATGTTCATTTCCCGCATGCTCGTCTTCATAGCGGGCAGGAACCCTTCCGGGGTTTCCGCGAAAAAAGCGTCAACCATATCTTTTTCCGAAATAAGCCCTCGCTGACTCTCGCGCACAAGACTTTCGGCCTTTTTAGAAACGCGCGTTTCTGCAATCCCTCGAATCAATGCCGGGACCTGCAAAAGGATCTTTTCGAACTTTTCAAAAACATGAGGTTCCCAAGTAATTCTTTCAGGAATTTCAGACATCCCTTGCCTCCTTTTTTATAACCATTAATGCAAAA
>JAGYNW010000158.1 GCA_018399915.1 Candidatus Omnitrophota bacterium | reverse complement strand
CTCTGAAAAAATAAAAAAAATGATAATTTTATTCCCGAGTATCTTTGTGCATAAGTAGGACGAACGAGAACATTAATTTATATCAATATCATCATACTCATTGTCAAAAGGAGGCTTTTCCTTGAAAGATCGTATCGTAATATTATCCCCTTGGTTGAGCTTGTCTTTCAATTTATTCTTAAGTAAAAACTTTATCAGTTCGCGTGTCATAGGCAATAATAAGAGAAATCCGAGCGTATCGGTAATAAAACCCGGAGTCAAAAGCACGATACCGCCGACCAAGACCATGGCCCCATCCAGCAGTTCTTCGCTGGGCATGTTCCCTTGGTTTAAAGAATGCTGTATCTTCCCTAATATATAGAATCCCTGAAGGCGGGCCAGATAGGCTCCGACTACACCTGTTATGATGATGATCAATATTGTATTGCCTGCGCCAATGTAGGAACCGATTTCTATCAGAAGATAGAGTTCCAAAGCAGGAACAACCGTAAATAAGATAAGGAGATATGCGAACATAGTTTTTTAATTGCCAATTTGAAATTAATAAGTATCTGTCATCGTGTAACAGTCAGTTCTACAGATGTTGTCCTGGCCATCGCAATGGCAGTGGGTTTATCGATGCGTACGGAAACCCTTGTTACCGGGAATTTTGTCATGATCAATTTTGCGATCTCATCAGCTAATTTTTCGACCAGGTAAAAACGTGTATTCTTTGTGAAATCAATGATGATATCGGTCAATTCTTTATAATCTAATGCCATTTCAATCGCATCATCAGCAATGGCCTTTTGCGCATCATACTGAAGGTAAAGGCTCAAAAGGATATTTTGTTCAAACTCACGTTCTTGTTTTTGCGTGCCGATAATAACGGGGATCTTCAGATCTTCAACGCGGACCGTAGTGATTTTTTCCATGTGTTTATTTGATGAGGTTGAGAAATTCTAAACGGGTTGAGTGGTTGCCTCTGAACAGCCCTAACATGCAGGAAGTTTTCATTTTTGAGTTTTGTTTTTCAACCCCGCGCATCATGGTGCAGAGATGTTGGGCTTCAATAACCACCCCTACTCCTTTGGCATTCGTATAGCGCATCAGGGTTTCAGCGATCTGTTTGGTCAGGTTTTCCTGGACCTGCAAACGCCGGGCAAAAACATCCACGATCCGGGATACTTTTGATAATCCAATGATTTTACCGTCAGGAAGATATCCGACATGGCATTTACCGAAAAAGGGAAGCAAGTGATGTTCGCATAAGGAATACAGTTCAATATCTTTGACAATGATCATTTCATCATTATCCGATTCAAAGATGGCATTGTTTACCACCTCATCGATATTTTCGGCATACCCTTTGGTCAAGTATTGGAAGGCCTTAGCCGCTCTTTGGGGTGTATCGCGCAATCCCTCCCGTTCAGGATCTTCTTTGAGTTTTTCAATGATTTTTTTATAAAAATTTTCCATGCGTTTTTTTGTATGTTTTTAGTGCGATTAATTAGACTGAGTAATTTAGAATAGCGACATAATAGCATAGAGGATATACGCTGTCAAACTTCATTAAATCGTTGTCAGAACCTATTTATTAAATAAATGATTATGCTATAATCTTACCCATGAGTTGCGGATATTTAAAGATTAAGGGCTTTTTTCTCTTGTGTTTTCTTTCTGTTATCATTTTAACAGCAGTGAGTTTCCTGCCCTGTCTTAATAATGGATTTGTCAAATGGGATGATCCCTTATATTTATTGGAAAATCCTTCTGTGCGGGGGCTCTCTCTCGAACACATAGGGGATATTTTTACCTCTTTTATTAATGGCAATTACCAGCCTCTGACGGTCCTTTCCTTTGCGGTTGAATATCATTTCTTTCAATACACTCCCTGGATTTACCATTTGAATAATGTGATTGTTCACATTATCAATACAGTATTAGTTTTTTATTGTGTTTTTTGCCTTACAGGAAAGAAATTTTCCGCCTTTTTGGTTATGGTCTTGTTTGCTATTCATCCTACGCGGGTTGAATCTGTCGCATGGGTAACCGAACGCAAAGATGTTCTTTTCACCTTATTTTACCTGCTTTCCTTAATGCAATATTTGTTTTATTTGAACAAGAGAGAGATCAAGAATATTTTGTGCTGTTTCCTCTTCTTTCTTTTGGCGCTTTTGTCCAAACCTGCGGCAGTTTCTCTCCCCCTTGTTTTGCTGCTCATGGATTATCATTCCGAAAGCGGCTTGGGAAAACGGGAATGGTTAGAGAAGATCCCCTTTGTCTTTCTTTCCTTGATTTTTGGCGTTATTGCCATTTATGCGGCACGTATCCCTTTTCCGGAACATTATCCCTATCTGCCGGAATTTTCATTCATAAACCGCATTTTTTTATCGTCAGTCGCGCTGTATCTGTATATTTATAAATTGTTTATCCCCTCGGATCTTTCTGCCTTTTATCCTTTGCCTTCTGCGTCGGCATTTTTGCCTCCATTTTATTATATTTCAGGGTTTATGTATGTTTTTCTTGTGTGGATTTGGATCCAGCGATCCCGATTACCTAAGAATCTGTTTTTTGGTATGTGTTTCTTTGTTTTGACCATTCTGTTTAATCTGCATTATTATTTCGTCGGAAGGGTCTTGATAGCGGACCGGTTCACGTATTTGCCTTATATCGGTTTATTTTTGATTATCTCCCAGGTGTGTGAGCTCATGTATCAACGTCATAAACTTTGGCTTGAGGCAAGAAAAGGCGTATTTTTATTGTGCTTGTTTATGGTGCTGTTTTTTCTTAGTTACCATACGTCAATCAGATGTGGGGTTTGGAGAAATAATATCACTTTATGGAGTGATGTGATCACCAAGTTTCCGCAAGAGCCCATGGGTTATTTTAACCGGGCAGATTCCTGGATGGAACAGAAAAGATGGGATCGCGCTTTAGCCGATTATTCTCGGGGGTTGCAGCTATTGCCCCAGTATGCTAGAGCTTACTGTGCGCGCGCCAATGTATATGTTATCATGGGACAATATCAGAAAGCGTTGAACGACTATGATCGTGCTTTGGTTCACGATCCCCGGGATGTGAATACCTATTTTAATAAGGCGGCTTTATATCGGATGCTAGAGAATTATGATGCATCTTTGAGAAATTATGATATGATTTTAAAAATCGATCCCCAAAATGCTGCCGCAAAGAAACATCGGCAGGTTCTTTTAGATCAAATCTCGAAACCGGGAGTAAATCTGTAATGAAACATTTTCCTGTACCTGATTATCACATACATACATATTTATGTGGACATGCCAGTGGCCAACCCTATGAATATGTTGAGCACGCGATTTCTTTGGGGTTTTCGGAAATCGGATTTTCTGATCACGCCCCCATGGTGTCGCATCGTGATCCAACCGTGACCATGGCCATGGATGAACTTCCTCTCTATCATAAAATGATCGAGCAGGTTAAAGAGAAATACAAGGATGCGATTACGGTTAAGGTCGGCATCGAGGCGGACTTTATCCCGGGGTATGAAGCGCAGACGGAAAAAATTTTGCAGGCCTATCCTTATGATTATGTCATTGGTTCGGTTCATTATATCGGGGATTGGGGTTTTGATAATTCCGATGAACAAGAAAAGTTAAAAAAGCTTAATATCAATGATACCTATCGCGCCTATCACAAACTTTTGCGGAAGTGCGCTCAGTCGGGTCTTTTTGATATCATGGCTCATACGGATCTGGTAAAGAAATTCGGTCATTTTCCCACAGAGGATATCTCCGATGAGATCATAGCCACGGCGGAAATCTTTAAAGAGTGCAAAGTGGCGATCGAACTGAATACTTCAGGTTTACGGAAACCCGCCCGGGAGATGTATCCTGCGCTAGCCACCCTTAAACTCTTTTTTCAGCATGGCGTGCCTTTGATCTTCGGATCGGATTCGCATCGTCCGCAAGAAGTAGGAATGGATTTTAATCAAGCCATAGCCGCAGCCCAAAGGGCTGGGTATCGGGAATGTCTGCGTTTCCGTCAAAGAAAGATCGAAGAAGTGGTTTCTCTTGTTTAAGAATTTTGGAACCTTTGATGCAGATAGTCTTCAAGGATTTGAATAAAGGCTTTTTTGATATCCTGATTTTTGATCACCGTTAATTTTTTCCCATCCGCATAAACAGGTGCTGAAAGTTTTTCATTCGCTCCCGGAAGGCTTATGCCGATATCCGCATGGCGGCTCTCCCCGGGTCCGTTCACAACACACCCCATTATGGCGATCGTCAGTTTTTCGACCCCGGGATATTTTTGTTTCCATTGCGGCATTTTGCGGGTTATGTGTTTTTTTATCTGTTCGGCAAGTCTATTAAAATAGGCGGTGTCGGTCCTTCCGCAACCCGGACAACTAATAATTTTGCACGAAAAATACCGCAAGCCTAACGATTGCAGGAGTAATTGACAGACAAGGACTTCCTGAGACCGCGGCGTCTCTTTGTCCGGCGTTAATGATACCCGGATGGTATCTCCAATACCCTGATGTAGCAGGATGCCCAGGGCCGCGGAACTGGCGACAATGCCCTGCAGATTGCCTCCCGCTTCAGTCAATCCCAAATGCAAAGGATAGGAACATTTCTCAGCGAGCCGCGCGTATGCGTTCACCATGTCCGGAAGGTGAGACATTTTAACACTGAGGATAATTTTGTTTGGCGGTAGTCCGAGCTTCCGCGCGTATTGACTGCTTTGTAGCGCGCTGTGGACCATAGCTTCTCCCAGAATATCAGCATCTTTTTTAGGATGTTTTTGTTTTTTGTTATGGTTTTTGAGGTCATTGAGAATGCTTTCATCCAGAGACCCGGAATTGACGCCGATCCTGACAGGTTTATTATTATCCAGGGCGACCTTAATGAATTGCGCGAAGTTATCATCTTTTTTGCGGCCTTTTCCGATATTGCCGGGATTGATCCGGTATTTGGCCAAATGTTTCGCGCATTGCGGATATTTTGATAAAAGCGTGTGTCCATTAAAGTGAAAATCCCCGATCAGTGGCGTTTCACATCCGGCGTCTTTCAGTTTTTGGATAATAGCCGTGACAGCTTTGGCGGCGGATTCATCGTTAACCGTTATGCGGACAAGTTCAGCTCCAGCCTTAGACAGGTTTACGATCTGATGCGCGGTAGCATCAACATCAGCGGTGGGCGTATTTGTCATGGACTGGATCACGACCGGGTTGCCCCCTCCGATTAAGACATTCCCTACCTTGACTACATGGGTTTTTGGTTTTTTAGCAATATCCATAATTTCAGAATCTTTTTCAACTAATGGCAATA
>JAGYNW010000157.1 GCA_018399915.1 Candidatus Omnitrophota bacterium | reverse complement strand
CCTCCGATTTAAATCCTGACGGGGCCATCAAAATAATGCAGGTCCATACGCCTAAGGCCCAAACGAGGCTAATATCCCTGGAAGATTTTCGTTTTATGATCTTGATGATCAACGGAATATTAAACAAAGGCAAAATGATGCCGGCGATCAAAGCGATTTTATCGACTAAACTCATAAGCCTCCTTTATGGCTGAATAAAACTAACCAGTATTTTTCTTCGCGCATCAACCTCTTTAAGGGTTAAACTTCGTGTGTTAGCCACCCCAAAGCCCTCAACATTAAAAGAAGCCAAAGTTGTCGCGTAAATAGCCGCCTCCCTCAAAACTTTCTCATTTACCTTGCCTGCTTTACTCAAATATCCCATAAGCCCTCCGGCAAAGGTATCCCCAGCGCCTGTGGGGTCAACAACTTTTTCCACAGGATACGCGGAAAAAGAAAACATGAATTGGTCGCAATAGAAAAGCACCCCATGTTCTCCTTTTTTAACTACAATCAACTTCGGTCCCATGCGTCTGAGAGCTTTAGCCGCTTTGATCAAATTCGTTTGCCCGGTAATGGCCCTGGCCTCCCCGTCATTAGCTACAAAAAGATCCACTTTTTTCATGAGCTTTAAAACAGAGGCCTTCTTGATATTAATCCATAAATTCATTGTATCCATACCGACCAACTGCGCCCTCTTCATTAATTTTAAGAATTGGAACTGATTATCCGGATCAAAATTGGCCAAAAAGACATTCGGCACATTCCGGTGCTCTGTATTGATCTCCGGGATATAACCTTCCAGCACACCCAATTCTGTAGCCAAAGTGATCGCCGTGTTAAAATCTTTCTGGTCATATTCGCCATTCCAGGCAAAAGTCTTTCCTGGCTTAACTGTGACCGAAGAGATATCCACGCCCTGAGATTCAAAAAAACGGATATATTTTTTCGGGAAATCCTCACCGATAATACTGGCCAAATGAACTTTCGTAAAAAGCCTGGCGCTCATGGCAAAATGACTTGCCGAACCTCCCAATAAATTCTTTCTTAACCCGGAAGGACTTTTTATATTATCCAGGGCCACTGTTCCAAAACAAATAAGACTCATGTTTTCTCCATTTCTCTTTTTAGCTTGTTTTCTTTTCCTCTACTTGGGACAACTTCTCATCAACAACCTTTAACAATTTCTGAATTTCTTCGTCCCGGTTCTGCAAGACACAGCCGGCCACATCATAATGGCCGCCACCGCCAAACTCTTCCGCGATCTGGGCCACATTGATAGCTCCCTTGGATCTCAAGCTCACACGCAAAGCATCTTTATTCTTTTCGCGAAAGAAAACAGAAAGCTCTACATCTTTAATGGCGAGCATTTCACTGGCAACACTATCAACATCCTCATCCTTACCTTTCATTTTTGCGAAATCCGACTCGTGGATAATAGACCAAACGATTTTATTATGGTGCAAGAATTGACATCGGGATATGCAAAGGCCTATCAGGATTTCTGCCTCCCGGCTCTTCGACCAATAAACCAGTTCTGAAAGATGATAAAAATCAACACCTACCCTCATGAGCTTGGAACACAGGTCAAATGTTTTCGGCCGCACATTAGGCAAACGAAAAGAATTCGTTTCCACGACAATCGAGGTCAATATATTCTGAGCGATCTCTTGATTGATATTGACGCGTAAACTCTTGAGAAGTTCATAAATGATTTCTCCGACAGCCGCTGCCTTTTCATCGACCAATGAAATGTCCCCGTAAGGCCTTCGAAACTCATGATGATCGATCTCCAAAATTGTTTGCGCCTGCTCAAAAATATCATACACTTTGCCCAGTAACTCTTTAGTACTGCAATCAACAGATATTGCCAAATCGATCTTAGGGTAACCGAACGTAGCCTTAGGCAATCTTTTCACAATCCGTTCGGCCCCGGGCAGGGTTGTAAACTTTTGAGGAACGCCATCCTGACTGAGCATAAAAACCTTCTTGCCCTTTTGTTCCAGGCCCAAAGCCAAGGACAATAGAGAGCCGATCGTATCTCCGTCAGGATTTATATGGCAGGCCACAACGATGACTTTTGCCTCAACTATTGCTTTTTTTGCTAATTTTAAATTTTTCACAAAAACTCCAAACAAAATTACGGATAGTCTCGATCCGCAGGATTTTTAAAAATTCTTTACCCCGTGTTGCCTAGTGGATCAATCGGATCTCCGGACCTAAAGGAATTATGCCTTTTGGATTGATCTCTTTATGGCTTCGATAATAATGTTCTTTGATATGCGCGAAATTGACTGTTTTCGCAACATCTTCATAAAAATAGAGCTCATTCAAATACCGGGAAAGATTCGCGTAATCGATAATCCGACGATGGTTACATTTAAAATGAATATAGTAAACCGCATCAAACCGGATTAAAGTCGTGAACAAACGCCAATCCGCTTCCGTGATCTGCTCCCCATTCAAAAAACGGTTATAAACCAACCGTTCTTCGATGATGTCCAAAGCGCTGAATAAAGATTTATAGGCCTCGGCATAAGCCCCCTGGGTTTCGGCAAACCCACACTTATAAACTCCATTATTAATATTCGTGTAGACAAAATCATTTATTTGATCGATATCCGCACGTATTTCTTCAGGATAATAATCAATTTCATCCCCTGAAAGCTGATTGAATTCCGAATTAAACATGCGGATAATATCTGCAGATTCATTATTGACAATCGTGTTTTTCTTGATATCCCAAAGCACAGGCACAGTTACCCGTCCGGAAAAATCCTTTTTGGCCTTAACATAAACCTCATAGAGGTATTGCTTACCGTTAACAAAATCTCCGATACAGCCTGGATTTTCGCTGAAGGTCCATCCTTTTTCGCCCATATAAGGGTCGACAATAGATAAAGAAACAATATCCTCTAATTTTTTTAATTTAAGGAATATATAAGTCCGGTGAGCCCAGGGGCAGGCCAGGGAAATATAGAGATGATAACGGCCTGCTTCCGGAGGAAATTTCGCTCCCTTCTCTGCAGAAATCCTATCGCGGAAAGAACTTTCCGATCTTTTATATGCCCCTTTCTGCGTATTTTCAGAAGAGATGTTTCCGGTCTGCCATCTTCCGTTAACCAATAATCCCATTTTTTATTCACTCATTTCTTCAAACAGATCTTTGGCCGCTCCACATTCAGGGCAAACCCAATCATCAGGAAGATCATTAAAGGCGATATTATTATTATCTGCAGGGTCATAAACATACTGGCAAACAGTACAAAGATATTTTTTCATAAGATCAGTCCTCCTTCATTTAAATGATAACTATTAATTAAATATTAATAACTATAGTATTAGTAATATTAAAAAATGCAATAAAAATAATTCATGACAGACTTTTTAAGAAAACTTTGCGGAAGGATAAAAACGATTGCAAAACAAGAATTTACATCAGATAAAGACTCAATGCCATGATGGCCATGCCTAAGATAAGCCCTGCCATTGCCGTATGTCCGTCTTCATCTTTGAACGCCAAAGGGAGCAATTCATCAAAACTGATAAAAACCATAATACCTGCGACGAATGACAGACAAAAAGAAAGAACCGACTGAGTTAAAAACGGCATTAATAAAAGCAACCCTATTAATGCCCCCACAGGCTCAGCGATGCCTGACATGACTGAATACCAAAAGGCCTTTTTTCTGCTTCCAGTTGCGTAATAAACAGGCAAAGAAATGGCGATTCCCTCCGGAATATTATGGATAGCAATCGCAAAGGCTAAAGAGACACCCAAAGAAGTGTCCCCCAGCGCACTCACAAAAACGGCCAAACCCTCCGGTAAATTATGAATCGCGATCCCCAAGGCGATATAAATCCCGGCTTTCATCAATTTCCGGTTACTCTCTGGCTCGCGTTTTACATGCTCATCCAAATATTCATGGGGGATCGCAAAATCAATGATCATCATAAAAAACATACCAAGGAAAAAAATCCCGTTGGCACGAAAAAACCCTATTTTCTCGATAGCGGACGCCAGCAGTTCCACAAAAGAGACATAAATCATGACCCCCGCAGAAAGTCCTAAAGAAAACTGAAGATACTTCTGATGAAAAGTTTTGATAAAAAGCGCCAGCAAGCTTCCCAAGGCCGTTGATAAACCGGCCAATACTGTTAATAAAAGCGGAATGAAAATAGTAGATCGTGTGATTTCTACTGCCATGATTTTTCCCTAAAAAAGCCGAATATATCTGTTTGCTTCATTTTAAATTTTATTTATACTATTATAATGTCGGCATTTAAAATATTCCATGAAATTAGCAAAATAAAGGAGCCTTTAACATGAAATCATTCAGACAAGAATTATGGATGAACACACCTTCGCGAAGAGCGTATGTCAACATCACTGCAGATGTTCAAAAGGCAGTTGATAAAAGCGGAATCAAAGAAGGCCTTTGTCTGGTCAACGCCATGCATATCACCGCTTCCGTTTACATTAACGACAATGAACAGGGATTATTAAAAGACTATGATCAATGGCTCGAAAAGCTTGCGCCCCATGAACCCATTTCTCAATATAAACATAATAATACCGGCGAAGATAATGGTGATGCGCATCTTAAACGACAAATCATGGGAAGAGAAGTAACGGTTGCCATTACCGAGGGCCGGCTTGATTTTGGCCCATGGGAACAGATCTTTTACGGTGAGTTTGATGGACGCCGCAAAAAACGGCTCTTGATCAAAATCATTGGAGAATAAAAACTTTTGCCTGTCTTGGCGGATCATTCATTTCTAGCGATAAACTTCCGGTAAGTTTCCAGGCTGACTCGGCGCGGCAAGCGAGTGATTGATGAAGATACGTTTTTGTTTTCGCAAATTTTGATATGAGTTTCCCGGGCAACAGTGACAATGCCATGCCATATTCCCCGAAAAACAATGATGGGTCTGTCTAACCAAAAAGCCTGGAGCGTGCAAATCTCCCTTGTCCGGCTTACAAAAATAACGGCCTTGCCTTTGATCGGCTCAAAAGTCTCATCCGTATCCGGATGACACTCCAGCCGGCCTATACTTTTATCTCTTAAGACAAGATAGGCAATACGCCATCCAACATCGTCGTCGCTACGATAAAGGACTTTCCACAGATTTCGATTCTTGCCCTTGGCCTGAACATCCGGGTATTCAATCAGGCTACCATAATCCTTGAAAGTCGCCGGGGACAAATTCTTGATATTTTCAGACATGCCCATGAAAATTTATTCTAATAGCCTAAGAGCCATTACCTTCCTTTTTTGGCTCGAGACATCAAATACCCGCTGTCAATAGAGCGGCT
>JAGYNW010000156.1 GCA_018399915.1 Candidatus Omnitrophota bacterium | reverse complement strand
TTATCAAAATATTCTAACTTTTTTCTAACTTGATTAATCATGGTTGTATTAATTTAATCTTATGATAAAATAATGCATTAAAGTTCATTACTTTAATGATTCTAACAATTTAGGCCTTAAATAAAAATAATAAAATATGAAACGGATTATCAAACACCTTTAAAACATTATGGAAAAAACATCAATTATTCATGCAAGTTTGTTTAGTGATTTTGACATTGGCCTTTTTAAGGCTGGACAGCATTTCCGCGGATATGAAAAATTAGGCGCCCATCTCATCACACATGAGGGTATACAAGGAACCTATTTTGCGGTCTGGGCTCCCAATGCTGAACGGGTTTCTGTTATCGGGGATTTCAATGGATGGAACCGGGAGAGCCATGGCCTTAATGTCCGATGGGATTCTTCGGGAATATGGGAGGGTTTTGTCCCTGGAGTGAAACAGGGCAGCTTGTATAAGTTTTTTATCGTCTCTCGGTTTAATAATTATCAAGTTGAGAAAAAAGATCCGATAGCCTTTTATAATGAAGAGGCACCCAGTACGGCCTCTATTGTTTGGGATCTCGATTATGAATGGAGCGATACAGAATGGATGCAAATCCGAAAGGCGAAGAATGGGTTTGAAGCCCCCATATCGGTATATGAGGTACACCTGGGTTCATGGCGAAGAAAGGCGGAAGAGGGTAACCGATCTTTGAATTACAGAGAGTTAGCAGTTGAATTGGTCAATTATGTTAAAGAGATGGGATACACACATGTTGAGTTTATGCCTATCATGGAACATCCCTTTTATGGCTCATGGGGCTATCAAACTGTGGGTTATTTTTCCCCTACCAGCAGATATGGAACGCCACAGGACCTGATGTATCTGATCGATTGCCTGCATCAAAATGATATCGGTGTGTTTTTAGATTGGGTGCCGTCTCACTTTCCATCGGATGAATGTGGATTGGTCTACTTTGATGGAACACACCTTTATGAGCATGGTGATCCGCAAAAAGGGATTCATCCTGATTGGGATTGTTGTGTTTTTAATAATGGAAGAAGTGAGGTTAAAGAATTTTTGATTTCCAGTGCTTTATTTTGGTTTGATAAATATCATGTTGATGGATTGAGGGTGGATGCTGTTGCCTCCATGCTTTATTTGGATTATTCCCGCAAGGAAGGCGGTTGGGCCCCAAATATATATGGGGGCAGGGAAAATCTTGAATCTATAAACTTGATTCGTGAATTGAACACAACGGTTTACGGGAATTATCCTGATGTGCAAATGATAGCGGAAGAATCAACCGCCTGGGGGAATGTCTCGCGCCCTGTTTCCATCGGCGGTCTTGGATTCGGGATGAAGTGGAATATGGGATGGATGCATGATTCGCTTTTATACTTTGAAAAAGACGCGATTTATCGTAAATACCACCAGAATGAATTGACCTTCAGCATGTTATATGCTTATACAGAGAATTTTTTGCTTTCATTGTCTCATGATGAAGTTGTCTATGGGAAGAAATCTTTGATATCGAAAATGCCGAATGATGATTGGCAAAAGTTTGCAAATTTACGCCTTTTATATGGCTATATGTATGCCCATCCCGGAAAAAAGTTGATATTTATGGGGGCAGAATTTGCTCAATGGTCTGAATGGCATCATGAAACAAGTTTGGAGTGGCATCTTTTGCAGTATGATCGTCATCAAGGCATTCAAAAACTGGTTAAAGATATCAATGCGCTTTACAGGAAAGAACCCGCTTTGCATTTAAAAGATTTTGTACCGGAAGGTTTTGAATGGGTTGATGCCAGTGATTGGGAGAAGAGTCTGTTATCTTTCCTGCGGAAGGGGGAGAAAGAAGAAGACACTGTTTTGGTTGTCTGTAATTTTACCCCAACGCCCTGGCAAGGGTATCGTATCGGCGTGCCCGCCCAGGGTTATTGGCAAGAAATATTGAACAGCGATGCCCCTTTCTACGGTGGTAGCGGGATGGGAAATCTCGGTGGGGTGCAATCTGAAGAGATCGAATCCCATGGACGGGCGCATTCAATTGCGATTACTATTCCGCCGTTAGCGGTTGTCTTTTTTAGAAGACAGAAATCAATGCAGAAAAAGTTGAATGATCAAACGGGAGCATAAAAGGAGAGGCCCGGCCAAAAGCCCTAAATAGATTTATAGGTGGAGAAAGCATTCTTGACTAAAGGGATCATCAAAAACGATTGAATCGTCACTCGTAAGCTTTTTTGATGATAAAAAAAATTTTTGCAATATTCTTGAAAGAAAATAAAAGGAATTTCCTTTTTAATATACGATTATGAATCACTATGTTTGTATTCACGGTCATTTTTATCAGCCACCACGAGAAAATCCCTGGCTGGAAGCTATTGAATTGCAAGATTCCGCTCATCCCTATCGCGACTGGAATGAGCGTATAGCCGCAGAATGCTATGCCCCTAACGCGGAAACCCGCATTCTCAACTCTGAGAATCAAATTATTGATATTGTTAACAATTACTCCCAGATCAGTTTCAACTTTGGTCCAACTTTATTATCGTGGATGGAAAAATATTCTAAGGATGTTTATGACTTGGTCCTGGAAGCGGATAGGGAAAGTCAAAAATCCTTTTCCGGGCATGGTTCTGCGATTGCACAAGGCTATAATCATATGATTTTGCCTTTAGCCAATGCAAGGGATAAACAAACACAGGTCAAATGGGGTATCGAAGATTTCAAATTTCGTTTTAAAAGAGAACCTGAGGGCATGTGGCTGCCCGAAACAGCGGTAAGCGTTGAGACCTTGGAGGTTTTAGCTGACAATAATATCCGGTTTACGATTCTGTCTCCCTATCAAGCCAGTCGTGTCAGGAAGATCGGATCCGAAGAGTGGGCAGATGCCACTGGGGGGAATTTGAATGTCCAAATTCCTTATCAATGTAATCTTCCTTCCGGCAAATCGATTGCCATCTTTTTTTATGATGGCCCTATTTCGCAAGATATTGCCTTTGGAGATCTATTAAAAGATGGAGAGAAATTTAAAAATCGGTTGATATCTGTTTTGCCAGCAGAACAAAAGCTTTCTTCTTTATTAAGCGTTGCTAATGATGGGGAAACATTTGGTCATCATCATAAGTTTGGCAATATGGCGCTGGGTTATGCTCTGGATCGTCTAGCTAAGGATAATTTTGCAAAGAATACGATCTATGGGGAATATTTAAAACGACATCATCCGCGTTATGAAGTCGAGATCGCTGAAAATTCTTCCTGGAGTTGTTCACATGGGGTGGAGCGATGGAGAGAAGATTGTGGTTGTAAAATAGGCTCTAACCCTGAATGGAATCAGAAGTGGCGTATTCATTTAAGAGGGGCCATGGATTGGTTGCGTGATAAACTGAGCGATCTTTTTGAAAAAGAAATGGCCAAGTATGCGGATGATCCTTGGGAAATACGCGACGCCTATATTGACGTCATTCTGAACCGGTCACAAAAAAATGTTGAAGAATTTATCCATAAACATACACGTCGGGTTCTCGGAGAAGATGAGAAGATAAAGGTATTGCAGTTATTAGAGATGCAAAGGCATGCTATGTTGATGTATACCAGTTGCGGCTGGTTCTTTGACGATATCTCAGGTATTGAACCGACGCAGATCATTCAATATGCGGCAAGAGCGATTCAATTGGCGAAAATGATATCTGGTGAGGATTATGAGAGCGAATATCTTTCTTTGCTGTCTGCGGCTTCAAGTAATATCCCCGAGTTTAAAAATGGAAAAGAGATCTATCTGAATTATGTTAAACATTCGGTCGTAGATCTGCTGGATGTTGGCGCGCATTATGCCATTTCCTCATTGTTTGAGGATTATCAAGAGGATGCCTGTATTTATTCATATACGGTTAAAAGGGAATTGATTGATTTTAATGAAGTCGGAAAACAGAAGTTGGTGATCGGCAAAGTGGTTATTCGGAGCGTCATTACTTTTGAGGTCCAATTGATGAATTTTGCGGTGCTTCATCTGGGTGATACCAATCTGTCCGCAGGGGTTAGAAAGCATACGGACGATGATTATTTTGAGATCATCCGCAAGGATATCAAAGACGCTTTTTTTGAGAATAATATCGGCGAAGTTATTAATCTTATTAATAATCATTTTGATCAGAATAATTATTCTTTGTGGGATCTTTTTAAAAATGAACAGAAACATGCCCTCGATCATATCTTTGAGGTGACACGCGAATCTATTGAAAGCCATTTTCGCCAGATATTTGAGCAATATTCTCCGTTAATGCAGATAAAGAATAATATCAGCTCGTCATTGCCGAAGGCTTTGGCCATGACCGTTGAATTTATTTTGAATAGAGATCTTTGTGAGGCCCTTGAAGCTGAGCGTTTTGATCTTTCCAAGCTGGAGCTTTTGGTCAAGGAGATCAAACGGCTATCTTTTATGAGAGACAGGCAAACAATTGTATTGATCGCTAGCCGTCGGATAACAGCGATGATGGAAAAACTTGTCAAAGATCCCGAAGATGTCTTATTGGCCGGCGAGATTGAATCTTGCATAAGACTGTTAAGCCAGCTTGATCTTGTCCTAGATCTCTGGAAAGCCCAGAATCATTTTTTTATTATTAAAAAACAAATGTTTGAACCTATGCGCGAGAAGGCAAGAAAACAGGATAAAAAAGCCAAATTCTGGTTGGAATGTTTTCTCCGGCTGGGAGAGTGCCTTAAGGCGTAAGCGTAATCAAGGCTAAATTTTTTGAATAGATAGTTATAACAAAGGATAGACATATGGAAAGATCAAGTGGAATTTTAATGCATATCACTTCATTGCCTTCACCTTTCGGGGTAGGGGATTTAGGCCCGGGTGCCTATGCGTTTGTCGATTTTCTTGAGAAGTCAAAGCAAAAATTTTGGCAGGTTTTGCCGTTGAATGTGACGAATTCTATGTATGGTAATTCTCCCTATAGCAGCATCTCTGCCTTTGCCGGGGATCCGATATTTATCAGTCCGGAACTGTTGGTCGAAGAAGGATGGCTCAAAAAGACTGAACTGAAATCACAGTTTCAGTTTAGTAATGACACTGTGAAGTACACGGAAGTCAGGATGTATAAAACTATGCTTTTCGACATAGCCTTCAAGCGCTTTTATGAGAAGCGCAAAAATGTTAAGGGATATGCGGAATTTTGTTCAGAACACTCTCATTGGCTAGAAGATTTTGCGCTTTTTGTTGTGCTTAAACAGATGCTTCCGGAAGGGTGTTGGAATTCGTGGGACCGCGGCCTTATGCTTAGAGAGATTAACTCCGTCAATGCGGCTTGTCAGAAGTTTGAGAAAAAAATTGA
>JAGYNW010000155.1 GCA_018399915.1 Candidatus Omnitrophota bacterium | reverse complement strand
CCTCGGGGTTAAACATTTTTCGGTGGAAGTTGAAAACCCTGAAAAAATATATGCGGAATTTAAGACTGCCGGCATTCATTTTGAAACAGGCTTGCAGACGTTCAAAAATGGGGCTAAATATTTTTTTATTAAGGATCCTGACGGTATTTTGATAGAAATTATGGAAAAAATGGAGGAAACATGAAGACCCAAAAGACATTTCGCATGCCAGATGCAGGGGCCATCAAAATCTACGATATTGAAGGCAAAGAAACATCGCTAACCCCAAACGATGAGCTGTGGGGACAGAATGGCTGTTATGTTGTCAACCCCATGTCTTTTACCAAATTGGGGAAACAAGGCAAGGCGATCAGCGAGTCTTCAACCTGGAAAGACGGATTGCGAACGGTTTTAGATAATAATACCGGGCTTGTTTGGGAAGTAAAATCTCCCAAAAAAGGAGACGCAAACTATTTCCAGGATACTTATAATTGGAAAAAAGCTAAAAGTGCCTACATCAAAGAATTGAATCAAAAGAAATATGGCGGATTTTCTGATTGGCGCCTTCCTAACAAAGATGAGTTAAGATCCATTATTGATTACAGCAAAACAGGTCCGTGCGTTGATACCGATTATTTTCCTAATTGCAAAAGTGATTTTTACTGGACATCCGTTCCCTATAAGATGCAGGAGCCTTTTATTTGGGGGATTTTCTTTGGGCTGGGCAGCGGTATTTGCTATACGCCTTTGAGCGAACGTTATGTCCGCGCGGTCAGGGGAGGGTACAATAAAAATTTCGGAAAACCGGATACTGCCCGTTTTAAGGATAACAAGGATGGAACCATTACGGATTTTCTCACCGGCTTAATGTGGCAAAAAGCAGAAAATGACCGCATGGATTGGTACAGCGCGCTTAAGAACTGTAAAGAGATGAAATTAGCAGGTTATTCGGATTGGCGGTTGCCTAATCTCAAAGAATTAAACACAATCCTCAACTTAAATTACGATGACAATTGGTGGTACTACAAAGAATTTTTCCCTGCGGATGGATTGCAGCCGCCATTGTTGCATTATTTCTCTTCCACTCCTTATGAAGGGATTTATGCCTGGGTAACCAATTTTTGTTTTGGGTATGATGGCTATTATGCCAATAAAAAAGCGCCTCTTCTCCATAGAGCCGTACGAAACCTTCAAGAAGTCCAACAGAAAACTTCGGTTCTGTTCACGTTCCCAGATTCAGGACAAAAGAAGTGTTATAACGAAGAAGGCGGTATCATTAAAACCCCTAAACAAAATGAACGGTATTACGGTCAAGATGGATCTTATCGTAATCATCCGTTATCATTTACAAAATTAGGACATGGAGAAGAAATCCTAAACGATAAGGCTGATTGGAACAAAGGCTTGCGCATGGTGAAAGATAATAATACCGGACTCGTATGGGAAACAAAATCTCCGGATGAGAACGATTATAATTTTCAAGGACATGCGTATAAGTGGGAAGATGCGGAACACTTTGTCGAAGAATTAAATCAAAAAGCCTACGGTGGATTCCGGGATTGGCGCCTTCCCAATCGGGAGGAATTGAGAATGATCGTGGACTATAACGGGGCTATTCCTGCTGTTGACCAGAAATATTTTGGGGATTGTCTTCCGGCCTTCTATTGGTCCAAAGATCCCCAGATGCAAGATCCGCTTTTTGCCTGGGGCGTTTACTTTGCTTACGGCTGTGCCATCTGTTATTTAAAGACTTTTTACTATCCTGTGAAAGCCGTACGCGGCGGTTACAATGTGAACTTTGGGGATATAAACAAATATTGCTTGCAAGATAATAATGATGGAACTGTCTCAGATTTAAATTCAGGCCTCATGTGGAAAAAAGAGGAAAGCCCTGACCTCAACTGGGAAGAAGCGCTCAAATATTGTCAGGAACTAAACCTTGGAGGTCATTCTGATTGGAGGCTTCCATCCATCAGAGAAATCGGTTCGCTTATGGACCTTTCCTTCAAAGATGGAACCTGGTTTCACAAAGAGTTTCCGGAAACAAAAACAAAACCCCTTGGATTCTACTGGGCGGCGACAACCTATGGCGACACCTTTGGATGGGGGGTCAATTTCCAATTTGGGTTTGATGGTTACTATGCCGGAAAAAAACTCGGGCATTATGCCTTTAGGCCTGTAAGGACAATTTAAAAAGGAGAAAAAGATGAAAAGAAAAATTCTTGTTTTTTCCCTATTGATGGCAGCGGTCTTGTTAATATCAACCGGCTTGGCGCAGGCGCAGGCAGGCAAAAAAGCCGTCTTTATTATTGCTTCAGAAAATTTTCAAGATGACGAATTCGCGCAACCTTTGGCCATTTTTGAGAAAAACGGCATTTCTGTTACCGTCGCTTCCACCACAACAGAGGAAGTTACGGGTATGGACGGATTAAAAACGACTCCTGATGTTTTATTGAACACAATTCAAGCAGAGGATTATGACGCGGTTGTTTTTATCGGAGGAAGCGGTGCGGCCCAATATATTGATGATCCGCTAGCACATCAATTGGCGCAAGACGCCTTGGAACAAAATAAAATCTTAGGCGCCATCTGTTTGGCCCCAAGAATATTGGGGAAAGCCGGCGTGTTAACGGGGAAAAACGCAACCGTTTATCCCACCGAAGGCGAAAAATTGGCTGCGTCGGGAGTTAACTATACCGCAAAACCTGTTGAACAGGATGGAAATATTGTAACCGCCGATGGGCCGGGTTCCGCGACAGCCTTTGGAGCGGCTCTTGTGGAATTGTTAAAATAACAAAGGGTATACCCATGAATAAATTACTATTAAAAATCAGTATTCTTTCCATTTCGCTTCTGACCGTTATGGCCTCAGCGGCTATTTCTCCGGCCCTGGCAAAGATCGCCGAAGCGTTTAAAGGAACCGACCCCACGTTGATCAAATTGGTGCTAACATTACCCTCGCTTTTGATCATACCTTTTAGCTTGCTTGGTGGATGGCTGGCCTCACGGATGAAAAAAAAGACAATCCTTTTAGTCGGGTTGATCATCTATTTCATAGGGGGGATCGGAGGAGGATTTGCCAATAGTATTACCCAACTTTTAATTATTCGTGGGATTTTTGGAATTGGCGTCGGGCTGATTATTCCTCTTTCTATTAGCTTGATTGCCGACTGTTTTGAAAAATCCGAACGCGCCAAGATGATGGGTCTGTCCGGTTCCGTTTCTCATTTTGGAGGCGTTGTTTTTCTCCTGCTATCCGGATGGCTCGCGTGCATAAACTGGCGTTACGCCTTTGGCGTATACGGGTTATCTTTATTGATCATCCTCGCGGTGATTTTCTGGCTACCGGAAATCGAATCGAAAAAAACAGCAAATAAAGTTAAAACGAAACTGCCTTTTGGTGTTTTTGTCTGCTCAATTTTAGGAGCACTTATGATGGTCGCGTTTTACGCGGCACCCACAAACCTGGCCATGTTCATTGAAAATGACAAGATGATGTATAAAAGCATTAAGCCGTTATTTCAAGATAAAGCTGAACTCCAAGCGCATTTATCGCGCGGAACCATTTCACAAACAACGGTTGAATCATTTAAAAATAACGAGATCGATATTTCCCCGTCAGCTGTTTTGACCGTTCAAGAACCCGGGAAAAAATGGCGCATTGTCGATAATAAAAAGAAATATGTTGTCACCCGCCAGAAGGAAGGGCTTGTTGTTGCCCAAGAACGGATGGGACGGCCGGGAATCGCCGGATATTTTCTCTCTTCCATGACAATGGTAGGTGTTGTTTCCGGTATTTTCCTGGCCCTGCTGCTTAGGTTCTTTGGCCCGTTTTGCGCCGTGGTCGGACTTACCTCAATGGCCATCGGATACGCGGTTTTAGGCTCCGCGGCCTCTTTATTCGGTGTCTTTATATCCATGATCTTTATCGGCTTTAGTTCAGGGGTACTTATGCCGTTGCTTCTGCTTCGTGTCGCGAAAATAACGCCGGAAACTCAAAGGGCTTTTGCTATGGCGGTTGTGAGTGTCGGCATTTATTTAGGACAATTCCTTTCACCGGTAATCTTAAAAGCAGCGACATCCTTTCCCGGCAGAGACGCTTTTCGGGCACAGTTCAACTTTCTTGCTGTCAGCCTTACGCTGTCGGCTGTTATCGGTGTTTTCTTTGCAATCAAAACCGTAAAAACTGTGGGTTTTAAAGAATACGCGGCTGGCACAGGCCCGTTACGGCATTAAATATTTATTTATACGGTAAACCATACACTTTTTTGCCATGTCTTTTAACTCGTTCAAATAGAAATTTACAAAATTAATAATAACTAGGAGAGTTCATGAAAAGAAAAATGATCACGAATGTTTTACTGGGCATTTCGTTGCTTTTTTGCCCCCAAATTGCTCAGGCCAGTCATTTACAGATCGATAAAGTCTTGATGAATGAAGTTAATACGGAAACCCAACTGGCAAAGATAACCTTTGACGTTTCCTGGGATCATGCGTGGAAAGATGAGACGAATTCAGATGGAATCTGGATTTTCGCGAAATATCAACTCCCGACCGGAGAATGGAAGCACGTCAATCTGCATAACGCCAGCCAAACCGATTTCGACTATCTTGATCACACACCCAAAATGTTTTCTAAAGGAGACCATCCTGATGTAGGGATGTTAGTGCCTGAAGAGAAAACAGGCGCATTTATTTTTCGAACAAAAGGAAAGGGCACAACCGTTTCCAAAAATGTTCAATTGATCTGGGATTACGCAAAAGATGGTGTCACTGATGATCAAATATTAAATACTAAGGTCAAAGTTTTTGGCATGGAAATGGTTTATGTCCCTTCTGAAAAATATTATGTAGGTGATCCTAAAGGACCAAACGGTCCTGACAACGCGCTTTACACCTATCCAGATAATGGTTCTTATTTGGTTTCCTCTGAAGACCCGATCCTGGTCGATCAAAAAGAGGGGGCGCTCTATTGTGACCAGGATAATCCTAGAAGCCGGGATGACACGCCTTTTACCATCCCTCAGGCATTCCCTAAAGGATTCAAAAGTTTTTGGATAATGAAATATGAGTTATCCACCCAACAATTCGCGGATTTCCTCAATACCTTATCTCGTAAACAGCAACAAAGTATGGTTGAGGCAGATATTAGCAATGATTCCATCCCCAATTATTATGTAAAAACTGACACGGCAACAGAACACATTCGTAATTCCTTGGTTGTCGCAAAGACCGGAAACGGAACAGAAAGTCCTGTGGAATTCTATACTTACGCGCCGGCCCGGCCATTAAATTTTATTTCCTGGGCTAATCTGGAAGCAGTTGGCGACTGGGCAGGATTACGTCCCATTACGGAACTCGAATATGAAAAAGCCAGCCGAGGGCC
>JAGYNW010000154.1 GCA_018399915.1 Candidatus Omnitrophota bacterium | reverse complement strand
GCCTGCCTGATGTTTTCTTGCGGGTACATGGCCAATGTGGGCATTATTTCAGCGCTGTTTGGCCGGGGGGATATTATTTTTTCAGACAGGCTTAACCATGCGTCGATCATTGACGGGATTTTACTGAGCCGGGCCACCATGAAACGTTACGCCCATTGCGACATGAACGACCTGGGGACCTTGCTGCGGCGACACCAGAATGAGGGAAGGCAAAAGCTCATTGTTACCGACAGTGTTTTCAGTATGGATGGTGATCGCGCGCCTTTAAGCCGGATCGTGGCCCTGGCAAAAGAATACGGGTGTTGGGTCATGATCGATGAGGCGCACGCCCTGGGTGTCATGGGGAAAAACGGAGAAGGGTTGGCTGAAGAAACCGGGGTAGCGTCGCGGATCGATATTGGTATGGGCACCTTATCCAAGGCCGCGGGCTCTTACGGCGCGTATTGTTGCGGTTCCCGCGCCCTTATGGATCTGATCGTCAATAAAGCCAGAAGTTTTATTTACACCACCGGGTTGCCGCCTGCGGTGGCCGCGGCGTCATTGGCCGGCATTGAACTTATCGCACAAGGGGCAGAGTTGCGCAAGCGATTGTGGGACAATACGCATTACGTTCAAGCCGCGCTTGTCAGGATGGGCTGGGATACCATGCAATCGGATTCACCCATTATCCCGCTTTTGATCGGGAACGCGGGCAAGGCGGTGGAACTTTCTAATCAGCTTTTGGAGGCCGGCATTTTGATCAGCGCGATCAGGCCGCCGACGGTCCCGTCCGGGACCGCACGTCTGCGCTTGACCGTGACCGCCGCGCATCAGCGCAAAGAGCTGGATTATTTATTGGACCGATTACAGGTCTTGGGCCAACAAGGGAAATTATTGACTTAAACAAGGGAGCAGAAGGAATGATAAAACAAAAGATAGAGCAACGCATTGATTGGAGTTTTGATATTAAAGGGGAAGGCGACTTCATGGTATTTCTGCACGGATGGGGCGATAACCGGAAGATTTGGCGGCAACAGATTAAATTCTTTTCACAAAAATACAAGGTTGTAGCCGTTGATCTTCCCGGGCACGGGGACAGCAGCTGGCAGCGATTGTCACTGGATGTCCTGGCCCGGGACCTGGTGTCGCTCTTGAAAGCGCAAAGCGTCCATGACGCGGTCTTTGTCAGCAGTTCTCTGGGAGGATTATTTTCTTTGAAGGTTTACGCGCTGGCCCCTGCGCTTGTGGACCGGATGGTCTTTGTGGGATCCCTGCCGAAGTTTGTCAAGTCCGAGGGATATCCTTACGGGCTGGATGTCGCGGCTATCCGGAAATTGAACGATCAGATCAATTCGGCCTATCCCTCGATCGTGAACATTTTCTTCCGGTCATTATTTACCCGGGAAGAGAGGGCGACCCGTCGTTACCGTTGGATGCAGCGTTTTCGTAGAGAAGATACCCTGGCCGCGCAACCGGGCTTGGCGGAATACCTGAATATTCTGGAGAAGGTGGATCTGCGCGAAGAGCTGCGCCATATTACCAAGCCTTTACAATTTATCAACGGCACCGGCGACACGATTTGTACACCTGAGGCAGTGGCGTATTTAAGAGACCTTTGCCCGGGTTCGCGTTTTGATGATTTTGAAAAGTGCGGGCATTTTCCATTTCTAAGTAAACCTTATGAATTCAATGAAGTCTTGAATGATTTCCTTGAGACTACAAATTCAAAATAAAAGAGAATGACAGTGCAGAAACCGATCCCTTGTGACAAGCAAATGTTACGCGTGCGCCAGGCGTTCTCGCGCGCGGCCGGAAGGTATGATAGTCTCACCGGACTTCATCAGAAAATCGGCGATAAGCTTCTGGAAGCGGTCAGGCCCGCGGGGCCGTACACCGCAATTCTGGATATCGGCATGGGAACCGGGAGGCTGACGCAACAGATCTGTGCAGGGTTTCCTGCGGCGCTGGTGACAGGCATGGATTTTGCCGAAGGCATGGTGGCATGCGCGCGCAAAAAAAAGGTAGCCGCGCATTTGGTATTAGCGGATGCCGGCCGGCTGCCGTTTAAGTCCGGCGTCTTTGACCTGATCATTTCTAATCTGGCTTTTCAATGGCTCAGAGATCTGCGCGGCGCGTTCGGATTGTGTCACCGCAGTTTGCGTCCGGGAGGGGATTTTGTTTTTTCGCTTTTCGGACAAGCCACGTTTTGTGAACTTTTTGATGCCCTGGACCAAGCCGGTATTTTGCCTGCGCGTTCCGGGCAACGATTAGCCTCTGCGCTCCAGGTGCGACAGTCGTTGGAAACGGCCGGGTTCAAAGACATCAGGGTGGCGCGTGAAATTTTTGAATTGCGGTTTTCCGGGCTATTGGAGCTGTTGCGGTGGATGAAAAATATCGGGGCTAACCGGTTGAATTCGGATATTGTCCTCGGCAAAGACGCGCTTAAGCGGATCGCGTCTTTTTACAGGGCACAGGACCCGCAGGGCCATGGTGTGGCCGCCACTTATGAAATTGTCCGGGCGTCCTGCCGCAAGAGGGAATAAGGGCGTTTGTGTTCTCTGCCCAAACAGGGAATTTTATCAGATCACAGGAGGAAGGACAGGATATGAAAAAAACATTTTTTATTACAGGTACGGATACGGATGTGGGCAAAACCGTGGCGACTTACGCCTTAGGGCTTTTGCTGCAAAATAAGGGCGTGGATGTCGGTGTGTTTAAGCCGGTGCAGTGTTCTGGAAATGACGCTGAGTTCTTGAAGCAATCTTTGGGGATTCCGGATCCGATCAAAGAGATCAATCCGTATTTTGCCAAGGAACCCTTGTCGCCCAACGTGGCTTTTTACCGTCAGAAAATGCGGATTGACAAGCAAAAGATTCAAAGGACTTACGAGACGTTAAAGGCCAGACATGAAGTGCTTTTGGTGGAAGGGGCCGGCGGGCTGATGGTGCCGATCGCGCGTGATTACTGTATCCTGGATTTGGCGCGCGACCTGGATCCTGATCTGGCAATGATCATTGTTTCCCGTCTGGGTCTGGGCACGATCAATCATTCGCTTTTGACCGTGAAGCAAGCCCGCTACAATGGCCTGGATGTGGCCGGTATCCTTTTTAGTGATGCGAGTCTTAAGAAAAAGGGTGTTTCCGAGAGGACCAATCCGGGCATTGTGAAACAATTTGCGGGCGTGCCGGTTTTGGGGACTATCCCGTATTTAAAGAGTTTTGAACCCCGGCAGGTGTTACGCAGCTGCGCAGAGACGGTCAATATCCGCTCATTGTTGAAGACCCGGCCTTCCCAAAGAGAACGGCTGGCAGCGACGGATAAAGAAAACATCTGGCATCCGTTTACGCAGATGCAGGACTGGGTCAATCAGGAGCCGGTGATCATTGACCGTGCTAAAGGCTGTTATTTGTATGATGTCGACGGCCGGCGCTACATCGACGGGATATCAAGTTTGTGGGTGAATCTGCACGGGCATGCTCAAAAGGCCATTGATGAATCCATCCTCTGTCAGGTGCGCAAGCTGGCGCATTCCACGCTTTTAGGTCTGTCCAACACGCCCGCTATCGAACTGGCGCGGCAATTGGTGGATATCACGCCTAAGGGGTTGGATAAGGTCTTTTATTCTGACAGCGGCTCGACTTCGGTTGAGATCGCCATCAAGATAGCCTATCAGTATTGGCAGAATTCCGGAAAGACACGCAAGACCAGGTTGGTGCATTTGGCCAATTCTTATCATGGGGACACCTTGGGCAGTGTCAGCATCGGCGGCATTGATCTTTTCCATCAGGCTTACAAGGATCTGGTCTTTGAGACCATTAAACTGGATTTTTGTGACGGTTACCGCGCGCCCGCCGGGAAAAAATATCCCGAGTATGCGTTTGAATGCCTGGACCGTTTTGAGGCCTTGCTGAAAAAAGAGCATGGCACCATCGCTGCCTTCATTGTTGAGCCTCTGGTGCAGGGAGCTGCCGGCATGCTCATGTGGCCGAAAGGGGTATTAAAGCGAATGGCAGAGTTGTGCAAACAGTATGATATTGTATTTATCGTGGATGAAGTCGCGACAGGTTTTGGCCGGACAGGCAAGATGTTCGCGGTTGAGCATGAGCATGTGAGGCCGGATATCATGTGCCTGGCAAAAGGCATTACCGCCGGCTATCTGCCTTTAGCCGCGACCATGGTTTCCCGTAAGATTTATGATGCCTTTCTGGCAGACTACAAAGAGCAGAAAACATTCTTTCACGGGCATACCTACACGGGCAATCCGATTTGTTGCGCTGCGGCCTTAGCGAATTTGGAAGTTTTCCGTAAAGAAAAAACGTTGGAAAGATTACAGCCTAAGATTAAGTATTTGGCGCGAGAGCTCAAGAGATTTAATGCGATCGGAAATGTGGGGGATATCCGGCAAAAAGGCATGATGGTCGGGATTGAACTGGTTAAGGACCGGGATACCAAGGAACCCTATCCCTGGGAAGAGCGTATCGGGGTCAAGGTGTGCGCCAAGGCGCGGGAAAAAGGGCTCATCCTGAGGCCTTTGGGCACTGTCATCGTGATCATGCCGCCGTTGGCTATTACCGCCAAGCTGCTTAAAGAATTGGTGGATATTACTTATTGGGCGCTTACTGAGGTATTGAGGGAAGCTTAATGCCTTATGTGTAAAGACGGGCAAAGAATTTCTCCTTGCCCGCCTTCGCAAATCTTTTTTGAGAGCGCTTAATTAGTGAATTTGACATCCAGGTTCGCCTGGGACCAGAGTTTCCACATGCCGTCCTCTTGTTTGAAGATTTGGATAATATCCAATTCATTATTTCTAAAGGCCGGCCCGGACACTTTATTGGTGCGGAAAATAACACGCGCTGTGGCGTATTCACCGGTTTGGCCGATGTAATCATAAGAGAGAAGTTCATAATCCAGGTCATAGTTTTCGAATAAAGGCTGCATTTGCTGTTTTGTCATCAGGTAAAAAGGCGATTGGGTGTGAATGGTTTCCATCATGGCTTCTGTATTTTCGGATTCAGTGGCATTAATGTTTCTAACTACGGTTTCCTTAATTTGATCCTCGATGCCCTGCGCCCAACCAGGGCTGGCCAACAAGGCCGTGAGGCAAACGGTCATGAGAATTTTTTTGAGCATGGGTTTTCCTTTGGTTTCATTGTTTGTTATTGATAGCTATGATATCATTAATCATTTAAAGATTTCAACAAATAATTTTTATGTGAAAAAGGATCAAATAAGGCATGGGGCAAAAAAAGGGGGCAAAGGTATTTATCGCGATGAGCGGAGGCGTAGATTCCTCTGTAGCGGCTGCAGCACTCCAAGCGCAGGGGTATGATGTGGTGGGTGTTACTATGTGTTTCAGTATCTCCTATCCAAAGCAGAAAAAACCTTCCTGTTGCGGTGCGCAGGGGATTGCAGATGCCAAAAAAGTGGCGGTAGTTTG
>JAGYNW010000153.1 GCA_018399915.1 Candidatus Omnitrophota bacterium | reverse complement strand
GCATTACACGTCATCGCACCAATGAGGCGGAGGATGATGAAGTTACCATAGCGCAAGCCCATACTTTTATGAAGAAAAGGATTCTGACGAATGCCTTTATTTCTGAAGATCTTACAGTCTATCCAGCATTAGAAGGCGGTTCATCAATATTGCTTAAATCCGAAACCGTGTTTTCCAATCCCCTTACTGAACAAATGGATCTTGAATTTAAATATATTGTGGATTACAATTCCGACCCGGCAGCAGACAAAAAGAAATCTGATACTCAAATCATTGCGGGCATAAGATATAAATTTTAACTGGACGCGAAGCATAACTACCACGTCAAAACCGTTTTCCCAAAAAAGCATAAAAAAGATTACAAATGGTAAACATACGCCAACCAAACAAACGGCATTTCCCATTTAAACAAATACTCATAACGGTTTTGGTTTTGTTCCTGAGTGCAGGCCTCATTCTGGCAACTTTGGTTCTTACTGATCGGGGAAGCGTGTTTTTGATTAATGTCTTGCTTCATCAACTCGTTCCCCAAGCCCAAACTGATCTCGGAAAGTCCGAGGGAAATCTTATGACCGGCATCAAACTGGAAAATATAGTCTTGCAGAATTTGAGATTATTCCCGAGTCCTAACCGGTTATCGATCCAAGAACTAAACCTAAACATTAATTCCGTAAACTTAAACGATCTGCAGCTCAATGTCTTTAACGCGCGACTATCCCTACCGAATTCAGATCCTGTTCTTTTTTATGGAGACCTCACCAATAGCCATTTGAACTTTACGGTCTTTACGGAATCCTTGTCTGCGTTTGAGATCAAAGACCTGTTTAACACGCAAAGCCTTTCAGGCATTTCTGCGGATCTGCTCGATGTCGATATCCGAGTTCATGGTCGTCTGGAAGAACCACAATTAACGGGGAACTTTTTTATTGAAAAACTTACCCGGGATCTGTTTACACTGCAAAAGGCCCCATGCGATTTGGAATTAACACTAAAAAACCTTACAAATGTAGCGGCCCTGTATGGCAACATCACTTTGAAGGAAGGATCTCTCAATGGTCCCAAGACAGCTTTAATTAATTTTCAGGAGAGCCGGATTTTTTTTAATGGCGATCCGACCCAACCCCATTTTCATGTAAACGCAACTTCCGTTGTTGATAAGATAAAAATTACCATTAATCTTAAGGGCACCCTCCAGGACCCGGACCTGAGCATCGTGTCACAGCCGTCCTTACCCAAAGAACGTTTATTGCTGGCGCTGGCGACAAACCGCACATGGAAGAAATCGGAAGAACGCCTCGCTCAAGAGGGACTTTCCCCTCAATTGACACGGGAATTTCTTGCTTATTTCTTATCAGGGGGCCAAGGCAACAAATTTGCTGAGGCATTGGGACTTAAGGATCTTTCCGTCACTTATAATTCCGGGACACAGGGAATTGGCGTTAGTAAAGACCTTTCTGAAAGACTGGAGGGGAGATATCAGATTGAAAAGACACAGCCGAACAATCAATCCGATCCCAATATTTCTCAAAAGATTGGCGGAGAATACCGCCTAACCGATTCGCTCTCTGTTGAAGCACAAAAGGAACTAAAAACAGAGCAAAAAGATAATGGAACACAAAATGCTGAATCTATGGCTGACGATCAAATACTGTTCAAATTCAAAAAATCCTTTTAAAAGGAAGAATTTTTAGCGAGGAGATTTCCATGAGAAAGTTTTATAAAAGAAAACGCGCGATCGGTCATCCGCCCGGGACAATCCTAGAATCACAAGACTCACCAGAAGATGTAAAAATATCAGTCTTTGATTACAATACCAAAGACTTTAAGGAAAGAACACTTGATCAAATTGAGGAATGCTTTCCGTATAAAGCCTCGGCATCCGTTACCTGGATCAATATTGAAGGCATCAATCCCCAGATGATCAAAACCATCGCTGACTATTATGGTATCCATCCACTGGTTGCCGAGGATATCGTCAATGCCGGTCAGCGACCTAAAATGGAAGATTACACGGACCATCTCTTTATTGTCCTGAAAATGATCTATTTCAACGCCAAGATCCATGACATTGTTGATGAACAGATCAGCTTGATCCTGGGGCCCAACTTTGTTATCTCCATCCAGGAAAAAGAAGGGGATGTCTTTGATCCCATCCGTCAACGAATCCGAGCCGGTAAAGGCCGCATACGCAGCGCCGGACCGGATTATTTAGCCTACACACTACTCGATGCGGTCGTGGATAATTACTTTATAATTCTGGATAAACGGGGCGAGGACATTGAACTCCTGGATGAAGAGGTCATGACCAATCCCCGGCATGAAATCACCCGCACAATCCACACGATTAAACGCGACATGATTTATCTGCGCAAACAGATCTGGCCTTTACGCGAAGTGCTCAGCGGACTCATGCGCTACGAATCTAAGCTGATCAAAAAACAGACCGGGATCTATCTTCGCGATGTATACGATCATACTATTCAGGTCATGGACACTATTGATTCTTTCCGGGACATGATCTCGGGTATCCATGACAGCTATCTTTCAGCTATCAGCAATAAAATGAACGAGATCATGAAGGTACTTACAATCTTTGCCGCCATCTTTATTCCTTTGACGTTTCTTGCCGGCATCTATGGAATGAACTTTGAAAATATGCCGGAACTTAAATGGCACTACGGATACTTCGTGGCGCTCGGGGTTATGGCGACCCTGGGGTTTGGGATGCTTTTATTCTTCAAGAAAAAGGACTGGCTTTAGAACAAGACTTAAAATTACAGCAATCTGCCGATTCGAGTTTGACCTTTATTTCTCAAAAGATTATGTTTATAATAAATATCTTTTGATCATCTCAGGGGATAACACAATTTAAAATCACAAAAAAAAAACGGAAACTATGCCTTACCATATTTTGCTGATAGATGATGACCCTTATTTCCGATCAGAGTTCAAAGAATTCATGAGCGATGTTGATGTAATTGAAGCGGCTGACGCTGAATCCGCTTGGCGCATTTTAAAAAGACCGCATAACCTGGACCTGATCATCTTGGATGAAATGCTTGTTGGAGAAAGAGGTACCCAAATCCTTCCGCAAATACGAAAGCTGTCACCGGATATTGATATCATCATCCTCACAGGCTATAGTTCTAAAGACGTTGCGATAGATGCGATCAAAGCCCAGGCAACCGACTTCATCGAAAAACCCCTGACTCCCCAAAAACTAAAACTGATAAAATCCCGGATTTATGCGGCCCCTAAAGGTCAAAATGATGACCGGATAAGCGGCATTGAAGGAAAGATCGAAAGAGCGAAATATTTTGCGCAGCGCAACTATGACAAAAAACTAACTTTAAACGATGTTTCCGAAGAAGTTTGTTTAAGCCCCAAATATCTAAGCCGCATTTTTAAAGAACATACCGGATCAAATTTCAGTGATTATCGATTGCAACTAAAAATCCTGAAGGCAAAAAATCTTTTACAATTTTCAGGTCAAACCATTGATCAAATCTCTGCTAAACTCGGATATGAAAATCCAGATTCATTCATCAAGGTCTTTAAGAAATACTGCCATTGCACACCAAACAAATACCGTACCCAAATCAAAAATCAAAAGTTGCAAAAAAACCAATCCGTGCCTGATCAAATGCCGGATATGGAAAATGAATTCTCACAACTGGGCAATGCCCTTGTCTGCGAAGGCAATGATGCCATTATCGAAATGAACTCTCATGGAAAGATATTGCTCTGGACGCCCAGTGCCCAGAAATGCTATGGTTGGCAAATATCCGATGCCTCACAAAAAAACATCAAACAATATTCACCTGCCAGTGAACACAAAGAAATCTCCCGCACTTTAATTAAACTCCGCAAAGGCGAAAAGATCCACACTTGGGACACCCGGCGAATCACCCGGACCGGAAAGGTTGTTGATGTCTGCGTGACACTGAATTTGAAATATGATACCAAAGGTAAATTGCAAAAGATCGTGAGCGTTGAACGCGGGGCTCATTGCCCTAATAAAGAAAAGGCGCAATGGATCCTTAAAACACAGAAAGCCCGACAGCACGCGAAAGAGACAAAAAATGAACTGCAACGCGTTAAAAATATTTTGAAGAAAGAACGCTACTTGTCTGAGATCGGTAAGTTGTCTTCCATCGTGGCCCATGAATTGCGTAATCCCTTGAACGTGATTCAGACCGCAGTCTGGAATATCAAGAAAAAAAATCTTGACCCGAAATTGCAAGATAATATCAAAAGCATTGAACGCAAAATATGTGATAGTGAGGCGATTATTGACAATCTGCTAAAGTATGCCCGCATTAAAGCCCCAGATCTTGAAAAGGTCAGGATTGCTAGCCTTATCGATGAGTGCGTCGAGTCGATGGAACGAAAATTCCGCAGACGGAAACCGATCATTAACCGTCGATACAAACATTTTAAAAATACCCGGATCAATGTGGATCCTTTACAGTTCAAACAGATTTTGAATAATTTATTGAGCAATGCCTACGAGGCACTCAAAGGCCGCCAAGGTTGCATTGAGCTGATCGGTCGCAGAAAAAAAGGTGGGTATATAGAGATCCGTGTCCGCGATAATGGTCCGGGAATCCCGCCCCAATTCCTGAATAAGATTTTTGACCCCTTTTTCAGCCGCAGACCCGGTGGCACCGGTCTTGGGCTGGCGGTGTGCAAACAGCTTATCGAAATGCACAAAGGCGAAATTTATATAGAAAGCATCTTTGGCAAAGGAACCACCACCGTAATCCGGTTACCATTAGACATAAAGACAAAAGAATGTCTTTGATCAGCTGTCGGCTTTGGGCCGAAATTTTATTAGTTCTCTGATAATAATTTCTTTCGATAAGTGGAATAAAGCGGATAATTAAAGGAATAAAGCTATTTTATATATTTAAATATTATCTATTATAAACAACGAAAGGAGTTCAAATTCAATGCCGCCTAAAAGGATCATGATCATCGATGATAACCGCGAATTCTTACGCGAATTCGCCGAAACGCTAGCATTATCTGGTTACGAGCCGTATACGTTTTCCAGGCCGCGCACAGCTTTAAAAAAGATCATCCGGATTGATCCTCACGTATTGCTTTTGGATATCCGTTTGGGGGAAGAAAATGGCCTCGATATAGCCATGGAGTTAAGACAACGCCAAAAAACAAAAGACCTGCGGATCATCGCTATAACCGCTTTTTACGAAGAAAAGGAATTCTCATATCTTAGAGACGAATGCAAAGTAAAGACTTGTTTGCGTAAACCTTTAAAACCGCTAGAAGTGATATCAGCCATCGAAGACAGCTTTAACGATACGAAATAAAAACAAAATATTTATCCTTGCATTGCAAACAGAACAAATCCTGCTATATTATTTATAGCAATCCATAAACCGTTCTTATCGACAGGAAAAAAAGGAGAAACTAA
>JAGYNW010000152.1 GCA_018399915.1 Candidatus Omnitrophota bacterium | reverse complement strand
GTTCGAATCCTGCCCTGCCCACCAGCTTTTATCTCATGGCTTGCCGATTGAACATTATCCTGACTTTTAAGGATCCAGGCACCCATTCCGGGATGTAAAAACAACCGCAGTCCCGGATCAAGAGGGATTTTGCGGGCGTAGTTCAGTGGCAGAACACAAGCCTTCCAAGCTTGATACGTGAGTTCGATTCTCATCGCCCGCTTATTTAACAATGGTAGACAGGGTTGTTGACACGTGAGTCCGCTGCCGGGAGGCAGGGATTCGCATGCTTCGTTTTATCGACGGAAAAAACAATATCCATAGAACGGATCTTTGCTAAAGAAAAGGACATAATGAAAGTAACGCTACTGATTCCCACCTTGAACGAAATCGATGGCATGAAAGAGATCATGCCGAAAATTCATAAAGACTGGTATGACCAGCTTCTCATCATTGACGGCCAATCCACTGACGGCACAATTGAATACTGCAAGGAAAAAGGGTATGAGATTGTCGTCCAGCAAAAGAAAGGTATGCGCAACGCTTACATGGAGGCCCTGCCTCATGTCACCGGTGATGTCGTCCTGACATTCAGCCCTGACGGCAACTCTATCCCGGAGCTCATACCGGAATGTATCGCGAAATTGAAGGAAGGCAATTACGATATGGTGATTGTCTCCCGGTATGCCGAAGGTGCCAAGAGTTATGATGATGACGCGATAACTGCTTTCGGCAATAAAATGTTTACCACTTTCATTAACTGGTTCCACGGCGGACACTACACCGATGCCATGGTGATTTACCGCGCCTACCGAAAGAGCCTGATAACAGAACTGGACCTGGATAAAGATGCGAGCTATGCTTTTGAGGAAAAATTGTTCAGGACCAATATCAGTATTGAGCCGCTTTTATCCATCCGTTGCGCCAAACGCAAATTGAAGGTCGCTGAAATTCCCGGGGATGAGCCTGCCCGCGAAGGAGGGGAGCGGAAGTTGCAGGTATTGCGTTGGGGCGCCGCCTACATGTTTGAAGTTTTTCGAGAAATATTTGTCTGGAAGTAACGGATCCGGCCTTGGCAGTCCGCGCAGGCAGGATCAGAGATCTTTTTGTTTCAGGGTAGCTTAAGGTAGCTTGGTGAAAACTGTCACGCTTCTCAAATTTCTATGAAGTGGAAAACGCAAACACAAACGATCCTTCAATCTCCGTGGTTTATTGCTTTTATTTCTCTGGGCATATTTATGATTACGGTCGGGTATCAATATGCCTGGGATGATCAGCATATTGAGATCCCCCTGCTTAAAAGTCTTATCAATCCCCAGCTTTACCAGGGCGACTATTACGTCGAAAGCCTCCGCCGTAATTTTACGAGTTTCCTTTATCCCTTATTGGCCCGGGTCATCACCATCCAGCAGATCCCAGCGGTATTTTTCCTATTGTTTCTGGTTGTCCGGTATTTTTTATTTTACTGGATTTACAAGATTTGGTTATTGTTCACCCGCGACCGTTTCAAGGCGTTTCTTTGTATTCTGGTCTTCATTTTTGTCTCGCGCGTCGATGAATTTTTATACAGGACTTTTTCCCACCAGGAATTCGCTTTAGCCTTTATTTTTGCCGGTATTTATTATTTTTTCAAAGAACGCTATTTTCTGGCCGCCATGATCTTTGGTTTTGCCACGAATTTTCACGCCTTGTACAGTGCGTTTCCTTTCTTTTACATGTGTGTGTTTTTGTTGTGGGACATGAAGAGAACCGGCTTCAAGGTCTTGATTAAGTCCGTACTTTTGTTCTTGCTTTTCAGTCTGCCCTTCATCGCCTGGTTCATCAGCAACCGCGCGGCACATGCCTCGATCGATGTGGAAAGTTACAAGGATTGGCTTAATATTTATCATTATGCCTGTCCTCAAAATTTCCTGTTGCCGTTGGTGCCGTTATCCAAATTGTTTTCAGAATTAGCGATTTTCCTGAACGCGACCAGGAAATATCTGATCCTCCTAGGTTTTTTTCTCTTGAACCTTTTTTTTAATGAAAGTTTCAAGGCGAACAAAAAGGCGCAGGGCTTTTGCGTCGGGGGTTTTCTTTTACTGCTGGTGGCGCTGGTTTTCACTTATTTTTATCCGCAGAAATTCTTTTTAGACCTGAATTTGACGCGCAATACCCAGTACTTGCATTTTCTTTTGATGGGTTACACGCTTATTCTGGTTATGGATATCATCGAGAAAGACCGTTTTATTTGGGCGTATTGCTTCGCGGTGCTTTTTGTGTTCATGAAATACAGCGGTCTGGTTTCCGCTTTCGCGGTTTACGCGGCTTTTTCTATTTTGTTGATACGCCGATGGGCCCGAAGGCCGCAGAGCTTGAAAAAATGGATTGTCATTGTCCCGGCCGCTGGATTGATGGTCGCTTGTATCAGCGCCATTATTTATTCTTATCAGGTCATTCAATACAAACATTTTGTCCTGTTGAATCTGACGGTGATCATTATTTTATTGACAGTGGTTTACCTGTTGCTGGGACGGATTAAAAGTGAACATTTCCGTAAGCAGTTCATCAAATTATTGTATCTCATTCCTTTGCTGGTTTTCTTTTTTCAGTACACGGTTTACAATCGGGAAAGGATCGATATGCAAAAGAATGATTTTGGGTTTTGGCAGATGCGTCGCAGCTGGGAGGATGTGCAGAAATATGTTCAGCAAAAGACCCCGGAGGACGCGATTATCTTTGTGCCCTATGATGTCTTTATGGGCGGGTTCCGTATCCATTCCGAGCGTCAGATCGTGGTTTCCGAAAGGGATTGCGGTATCGTCGGGTTTGATTTCAAGGCTGCGTTAGAATGGATGCGCCGGTCGAAAAAGATGCGGGCCTTTAACATCGCACCTTCTCACTCGCCGACACCCGCAGTCAGACGCGCTATCCTTGAGTACGGCGCGGACTATGTATTGTTTATGCGTTACGCGGCCCCGCGTAATAGCGCGATTCTTGAAAGGATCTACACCAATATGGATTTTGTCCTTTACAAGGTAACCTTGCCGGATTCGTTTGTTTTTGCTAACTGAACAAGAATCTTGGCAACTGCGTGTCTTGCAATTTGATTCTGCATGCACTATAATGGGAGCAAATATGAAAGATAAAATCGAAAAAATCGCGATTATCGGCGACGGCAGCTGGGGCACGACGCTCTGCGTTTACCTGGCAAAAAAAGGATATCCGGTCTTTTTGTGGGGACCTTTTCCTCCGTACATGGAGAAGGTCAGCAAGAACCGCTACAATTCCAGATTCCTGCCTGGCATACGTATTCCTAAAAACGTGGTTGTTACCGGCCATTTGAAGACGGTCCTGCAGGAAGCTGACCTCATCCTTTTCGCGGTGCCTTCCAAATACAGCGTCAGTATTTTGAAAAAGATAGCCAAAACTGGAGTTGCGTTGAAGGATAAGATCTTTTTGAGCGTGACCAAAGGTATCATTGCCAACCGATTATTAAGGGTATCGGAGTTAGTGCATGAGGAGTTGGGCGATATTCCTTTTGCCGTGCTTTCCGGCCCCACCATCGCCATGGAAGTGGCCAAAGATATTCCGTCTACAGCTGTTGTTGCGTCACAGAGCCCGGCGATCGCAACCCAGGTCCAGGAGGTCTTAAATTCCGAGACATTTCGTATTTACACCAACAGGGATGTCGCGGGCGTGGAATTGGGCGGCAGCGTGAAAAATATTATTGCCATTGCCTGCGGGGTTTGTGATGGATTGGGATTCGGGACCAATACCAAGGCAGCTATTCTGACGCGCGGACTTAAAGAGATGACGCGCCTGGGAAAGGCCCTGGGGGCTAAAGAAAAGACGTTTGCCGGTTTAAGCGGTTTGGGGGATCTGGTGACCACGTGTTTCAGCCCGAGGTCACGGAACCGTACGGTAGGCGAAAAATTGGGCCAGGGAATGACAGCCCGGGCGATCACGTCTTCCATGAGCATGGTAGCTGAGGGCATGGACACGGTGAAAGCCGTCTATCAGTTAAGTCAGGACCATCAGGTGGATATGCCGATCACGGCTGAAGTTTACAATCTTGTCTGCAAGCAAAAGAAAGCCTCCAAGGCGGTCTCAGACCTCATGAACCGCAAGATGAAATCCGAATGATCATATGATTGTTGTTTGCAGAAGCCTTCTCAGAATTTTCCTTCCAATCTTAAATCGATTTATTTTCATTATTTAATAAATGGCACATTCAATAAAATTTCACAACAAGATTTATACTTGACAAATAATATCTAAGTGTTAATCTTTAATTGAAAGTGATAATCATTTTCATTTAGGAAAAAAACAGATGCTAGAAAGACATAGAAGAGGACAATCCTGGTGGCATGGAAAATTTAGCGGATACGGCTACAAGATTACGGCGGGCCGTGAAATTGTTTTAGGAATTTTGGTGGGATCAGAAAAGCATTTAAGCGCAGAGGAGATTTATATTAAAGCTCACGCAATTAATCCTGCAATCGGCATGACGACTGTATACCGCACCTTGGATATTTTAATAGAAATGAGATTAGTTAATAAATTTGATTTCGGGGATGGTCGAGGAAGATATGAATTGACTGAGGGGCCCAAAGGCCTTCGCCATCATCATCACTTAGTATGCACTTCGTGCAATAGAGTTATTGATTATACTGATTTTATTGATGAAGAAGTCGAGTTGTTATCAAGAACGGAAAAAGGGCTAACGGGAAAATACAATTTTAAAATTTCTCATCATCTTATTCAGTTTTATGGTTTATGTGACAAGTGCCATAGTGGTAGGGAGAATTAATTTTTTTTATTTATTAATGAAAATGGTTGTCATGTTCAGTTAGGAGAGTTTAATGCCAAATTTTGATGGCTCAGGTCCCAAAGGAAAAGGCCCTTTGACGGGTCAAGGAATGGGATTTTGTGTGGTTGAATTAAATACAGATAAGTTAAAAGATAACAAAAATATTGAAAACAAGGAGGACATTATGCCTAGAGGAGATGGAACTGGTCCGGCCGGATTAGGACCGATGACAGGCCGTGCTGCAGGTTATTGCGCAGGCTATCCGGTATCAGGTTATGCCAATCCAATACCAGGGAGAGGTCGTGGTTTTCGATTTGGAGGGGCTTATGGTCGAGGCCGTGGATGGGGCCGCGGGCTTGGTTGGCGCGCAGCTGGCGATTCTTATGCGCAGGGAAATCTTTATCCTGCGGCTTCTTATCTGCCGGCAATGACCCCTCAACAGGAAACAGATCTGTTGAAAGGTCAGGCCAAGGCAATGCAGGAAGAGATTAATGTTATCAATGAACGAATAAAAGAATTAGAGATTAGCTCAAAATCTTAAGCGTTCCAGAAAAATACAAGATAGGTGAAGATTATGTAAAAACCTTATTTTCGTCTATCTTGTATTTTTAAAAAAGGATAAAGTTCGATAATAATAATCTTTTAAGGGGGAAAGATGAAGATTTGTATAACTTCACAAGG
>JAGYNW010000151.1 GCA_018399915.1 Candidatus Omnitrophota bacterium | reverse complement strand
CTCGTGACTTCGGGGAAATTATAAATGCGCTCGGCAATATTTTCAAAACCCACATTTTTCTGAGGAGAAACACTGACCTCTATCAAGGCCCGCACAAAAGAAGACGGATCCTTTACCATCTCCTGATCAATTATGGTTTTATATTTTACAATTGTCCCATCATGCTCATATTTTTTGATCGCCTTTTTAATCGAAGCAATACTCTTACCCGTCATTTTGGCAATCTCTTCGGGGGTTACCCTAGCGTCATTGTTCAATATTTCCAATATTTCGTCCATCCCTAACTCCTTTCTACCTGTTATGGCAAATAAAACCATCACAACGAGGGCCTGCAGTTTTTCTTATAAGATTTCCATTTCTCATCAAAATGAACCTCGCAACATTCATTAAATATACTACATAACGCATCATTTTTACAGGGGAAAAACAAAACACGTGAAAAAGGCTGCGGGGAATAAAAGCAACTTGAGCTATTGACCTCTCAAAGAATCTAATTGACTGCGCAGATCAGATATTTTTTTCCGCAACTGAACGTTGGCTTTGTCGACAGCCACCATTTCCTGCTGATATTCCTTGCGTTTGGCTTTCATCTTTAATGCCTGGTCTATCTTCTGCCTCAAATCATTATACTGCATTTCAATCATGCGGACCTCTTCGTCTAATCTTTCTTTCTCGATCAAGCGGATCTTAATGTCCCCCTCTAAAGAGCTTTTCGCCAAGGCCAGTTTATCATTTAAAATATCTCGCTCTTTGACTTTCAAGCCTTTTTTCAGGCGATAGTCCTCAATAAGGTTCTGCAGCTTCTGATTTTCATGCGCAATTCCTTGCTTTTTCTGGGCCGCGGAAAAAGAATTCTCCTCGACCGCAACGATCAGTTCGGATAAATTTTCTTGCTTTTGAATATTCGTATTGAGTTTTAATTTCAAGCTGACGATCTTATTCGCTAAATCTTTCTCCACCTTTGCGGTTGAAAGGCTTCCGTCACTTAATTTTGATTGCAAACTTTTCTTTTGGGCCTTCAGATCAGCCAACCTTAATTCAAGAAGCTCATATTCTTCTTGTTTCTCCAGAAGCTGTTTTTTCAAAAAAGGAACCTGACTTTTTTTAATAAGAATATCACTTTGAACAATGTCCATTTTTTTATAAATGTTTTTCAACTCCTGTTTACGCTCCTTTACCGCTTTTTCCTTTCGTTCCTGCCGGTCCTCAATAACCTTAAATTGTTCCACTTCCTGTTTAAGCTTCTCCTTTAAGTCATTCAGTTCCTGGACTTTTTCTTCGTATTCCTGCTTCAATTCATAGTTCTCCTGTGCCAGATCAACCATTTGTGTCTTTATCTTGATCAGGACATTCTCCTGCGCCCTTGACACAGTGGCTGCTGAAGAAAAAACCAGAAAGAAACAAAAAATAATACTTAAATTTATTTTCATAGGATCTTATTATAACGACTTATTATATTTCTATCAATCTTACTTTTATCTATTTACTCCCGGCCCTTTTCCTGTATTCGCTTAAGAGCTTACAGGCAACCGAGCGCTCATGAAGCACTGGGATCTTTTTTCGATCCAATGAGCGAACAGGCATAATTTCAATCACAGAATTAGTTAAAAAGACCTCCCTGCTCATAAGGAGATCCTTCAACTGAAGCTTTCGGACCTCACAAGGCAGGTTTAAGGCCTTTGCCAACCGGAATACCATTTGTCGGGTCACTCCATTCAAGCACCCGCTAAAAACAGGAGGCGTTTGCAAACATCCCTTTCGCACACAAAAAATATTTGTCCTGGATCCTTCGAGAACATGCCTCGTTGGGTCTACAATAACGGTTTCATCATATCCTTTGGCTACCGCTGATTCATAGGCTTTTAAGAAAAATCCATATTCCAGCGATTTCACGTTAGAAAACTTTGTCCGCGGTTTGCTCAAAGCGCAAGACACCAGCTTATACCCTTGCCTATAAACAGAATCCGGATTTTTTTTAATCGGGGCGCAGACCACCGCTTGCATGACTGATCGACCCTGCAACGCCGAAGAAATCCTGATCTTAGCGTCTTTCAAATCATTTGCCTGCAAAAGATCAGCTATTATCTGATTGATCTTTTTTCTATTAAGCGGACGATTGTGTCCGTACACCTGCAGTCCTCTTTCCATTCGGTTGAGATGGGCCTCGAGACCAAATACCTTCCCATTGTAAGAACGCATGGTCTCAAACACGCCTTTTTGTTCAACCCTGCCTGGTGTCAGCTTGACTAACACGGCCTGATCCGCTTCTCTAAATCTGCCGTTAAGACAGATAATATTCTTCCGTTGTGCCTCTTTCATCTGGCGCCACCCACACTTGAATGTTCAGCCCGTCTCTGAAAAAGTAATCGCAAACACCTTTGTATCGCGCTTGCCTTCAACAAGGTTTCTTCATATTCTTTTTCAGGGTCAGAATCATAGACAATCCCTCCGCCGACCTGAAAATAGAGATTTTCACGGATCTTCAATAAACTACGGATCAAAATACTAAAATCCATATCACCGGAGAAATCAACATAGCCCAAAGAACCTGTATAAACCGACCTATCTGCTGGTTCCAACTCATCAATGATCTGCATCGCTCTGATCTTAGGACAACCCGTAATGGATCCGCCTGGAAAGCATGCTGCCAAAAGATCAAAAGCGTCTTTATCGTGATGAAGTTCTCCTTGAACCGTAGCGGTCGCCTGCCAAACCGTTGTGTATTGCTCAATATGCCTAAGCTCTTTGACTTTAACGGAACCGTATTTGCAAACCCGGCCCAGATCATTTCTAAGAAGGTCCGTGATCATCAATAATTCCGCTTTTTCCTTAGGACTGACAATAAGATCATAAAGAAACGCTTTATCTTCGACTGGATCAATTCCCCTAGGACGTGTTCCTTTCATCGGCCTTGTTTGCACCTGCTCGCCCCGCAATACCATAAAACGTTCCGGAGAACTGCTGATAATCTGATACGCGCCACAATCCTGGTATCCGCTGAAAGCGGACGGTGACAGCTGACTCAATAGCTGATAAATAAAGCTGGGATGAAGTTCATCATCAGGACATGTCATCTGGAATCGTTGGGACAAGTTGACCTGATAGATATCCCCCTTACAGATATAGGCCAGGGCTTTTTGCACCGCGTGAAGGTATTCTTGTTTTGTGAAATTCGAAAGGCAAGAAACATCTTGCAGCGGCAAGAGATCAATATTAAAACCCGGATCAAGATATTTCAGCAAGCCCCGGTTTTTCTGATAATCACGAAAAAATCCCTTTTCCTCCGCGGCCCGTATTTTCCCAATCACGTAAGAAGCCTTTGCACAAGCGGCCGCCTTTTGCAACCGGGGCACCTGCTCGGGAAGGCCAGAAGAAAAAACAATCAGTTGAGAACGCTTGTGATCATAGGCCAAAACCCGCTCGTAAAATCCGAAAAATGCATTCTCTGGTATGAGACTTTCCGCTGGTCTAATAGCGCTGTTTTTTCTCGGGATACCCTGTGGATATCCTAAAAATCCTGCAATCCCGGAAGAAAACGGGGCCATCTTTTGCCCCGAGGCAAATGAACATCTCCGGGATTCAGGCAAAAAATTTTGATAAGCACAAAATTTTCTTTTAAGACCGTTTAAATCCGAAAATCCGTCCCCCCGCCAAACATCAAAAGGATCAAAGCCCAGAAAAGAAAATCGTCCCTGATGTTTCTCATACTGGCTGCTATGGAAAAAGAACACATGTCTTTCCTCTTTAAACAAAGATAAAAGACTATCAACGGGATAAGGAAAATCCAGAATTTGTATATTTGCGGTATCCATAACCTGATTGTTTTTTAGCAAGATTCTAGGCTTAAAATATTATCAACATTAAAATATCTTTCCTGTTTTCGTAAATGGCAATAGGCAACGAGCACCGACTGCTTCCCGTCACCAAGCATCCGCCGCGGCATAACTTTCCGGCGTGTAGTTCCGCTGGCGACACTCCTGTAAAGAAGATGCAAATATCTCTTGTTTTCCAGGGAAGCTGTTATGGCTTTAAGTTTTGCGCGGGTCGTGATCTTCGGCCTCTTTTGAACTCCAAAAATATTGATCAGCATATTAAGATCTTCAATATTATTATTCTGAGCAACCTGTAATAATCGGGCCAACACGTGGCTGGTCATCTCAACATCACTCATGGCCCGGTGTTGCTGTCGTTTGCGATATCCCAGGTAATACGCGACCGTTTGAAGAGAGTAGCGTGGCAGATCAGGCAAAAAGCCTTTTGCCAACCGGCAGGTGTCCAGAGTTACCGACTCATTGATCCCGGGATATCCTGCCAACCGGAGTTCATTATTCAAAAAATTAATGTCAAATCGCAGATTATGGCCCACCATGCAGGCGTCTTCCAAAAAGGTCAACAATTCAGGCAATATCTGCGAGGCCTTAGGCTGTCCTTCGAGCATCTCTGTACTTATACCATTAACCAAATAGGCGTCATAAGAAACAACCCGGTCTGGATCAATAAGGGTTTCATAGGAAGCCAGCACCTCGCCATTTTTCACTTTAAGAGCCGCGACTTCAATGATGCGGTCTCCTCCTCTGTAGGAAAGCCCAGTTGTTTCCACATCAAAAATTACAAATTCTTGCTCTTTTATTCTTCGCATAAAACAGTCCCTTCCTTCTTACGGATCGAATAAACAGGCATCAGAATACTGGGCCGAAAACCCATCTTGGTCTTGCGTAATTTTTCCATGGCAAACGCATCCATCGCATTAATAAAACGGTATCCTGCCCAGGCTTTATCCTGAGCGAATTCCCGGAAAATAAAACACGCTAAACCTTTAAAGGTGATGTCCGCGACCTCAAACAAAATACAAAAAGTATCATCTGACAACTCAAACCCGAAAGTATAGGCCCGGATCTTATTGTCCACCCAAACAACCCTTCCCACTAAATCCAATTCTTTATAATACTTCAAGGCCCAAAAAGTGACCTTCAGGTTTTCTTGCAGCATCTCATTGTATACGAAATCATTACTATTGTCCGCCCGGTTTCGTGTCCATTCCTCCAATAACCCCAGACATTCCTCTAAAAGCGAATCCTCATAATTACCATATCGGTACGTATAATGCTTGATAAAATGATTATACAACCCCCGCTGGGATTTATAAGGGCCCCCTTTAAGGCAAGCAATATCGTTTTTATAATAATAAAACTCTTCACATCGCTGCACGCAATGAAAAGCCCCTTTCAGGTGCGGGAGGTTTTGAAAAGGCACATTCTCGATCCGGGAAACACGGTTTTGACCGTTTTGATCCGTCATGTAATCAAAACTTCTCTGATATGCTGTCAGGGAAAAGCGTTTCCCTAAAGGCGGCAAATAAAGAAAGACCCCGCTCTCGCTGCGGGCAAAAACACAGAGATGATCATCAAAAACCCGGAATTCAAAATCAAAAAAATCCTGCAAAGATACTTCGTGTT
>JAGYNW010000150.1 GCA_018399915.1 Candidatus Omnitrophota bacterium | reverse complement strand
GCGAACCGTTACTTCCGGTTTACGGATATTAAAAAGCATATCGACCGGGTCCTTAATGCGAAACTGAATGACCCAACTGACATCCAGGACATTTAGATCGCCTGTTAACATCAGTGATTCATCATCAAAAGACCTTTGAGAATAAGTTGTCCCTACTCCGGCTTTAAGAGTACGAAATCCAAATTCCTCTTTATACACCAAACTAACAGGAACAATATTGACCTTTTCTATCCCGAAAGGGATCTTCCAGTGCAATCCAGGCTCGGTTATTCTGCTGTATTTTCCAAAACGCCGGATTACGCCAACCTCGCCCTGGCCCACAGAATAAAAAGAGGTGCCGATAAAAATCAAAACAACTAGCAAAATCACGAAAAAGGGAAACCATTTATTTAAATTCATATTCTGAAACTTTTTTTTGCCTTCCCCGAACATCTCCTCAGGGGTATCAGGAATTTTAAAATCCATAATTGTAATCTCCTCACTTAACTTCCATTATTAATATTTACGCTGTTCTTTGAGCGGTGACCCTCCGGCTTTATCATGCTCCTTAATAATTTTCAAAATATATTTTCCTCCTATCCCTTCAATTTCCTTCAAACTGTAATCTGAATTCATACAAATTCGCTTTAGATCTTCGACGTTCCCTTCTTTTACGATGGCATACGTCAAAGGTTGACTGTCTAAGAAATCAATGACTTTTTGGTCACTATTTAAGAAGGGAATAGGATGCGGGCTGTAAAAGCCTTTTCCATTAATATCAATGACCGCCATCTTTCTATCGGTATAAAAACGGATGCCACGGACATAAAACTTACTGGCCAAGACGGTTGTGCCCGATTGATCCTTAAGATCATTAAACACCTCTGAGATATGCTTACAGGATACCCATGGTTCGATATATGGCCGGACGAAGAATAAAAGAATCAGTAAACTGATCGTAACCAATAATTTTGAAAACACCAATTTTACGTATTTTTTCTTAAAAGCAAGAAATAGAATAATGATCGATGAAAAAAAGGCCAAAAAAGATACTAGAAGAAAAGGCTGAAAGCTGCCTAAAAAATTCGCATATTGAAATCCATAAAAAATTGATGCTCCTGAAACAACTAATAAGATTAGAGCAACGATATATCCGATCCCCCGTAAGGCCGGACTATCTCCTTTTTCCTTTACCTTTACCAATTCCTGTTCTATAGAATGCGCGAATAAGATAGCCATGGCAGGAAAAACAGGGAAGATATAACTCGCCAATTTACAAGCAGCAAACTGGACAAATATCCACACATTAAAAATCCAACAGATCAAAAGCAATAGTTTATCCCTGTCTTGCAATTTTTCATGAATATGTTTGTATGTATTCTTTCCAGCTAAGTACCAATAAAAAGCCCAGGGAAGTATCCCCGCGAACATAAGCCCTGGATAAAAATACCACACATTGATCTTTGGATGTTCTGTCTCAAACAACCGCCGGATATGCACATTCCCAAAATATTCTTCAAGGAACCATTGTCCATGCTGAAGGTACATTAACACGTGCCATGGGAGCGCAAGTGCAAGAAACAATAAAAGAGACCAAAAAGTCGCCTGACACTTGAGAAATCTCAAATCTTTTTTCAGAAATAAAAACAAAAATACCGTTCCACAAACGAATGTTACACCTAACAAACCTTTGGTCAACACGGCTAACGCCGTAAAAACAGCGCATAAAATCAATCCATATCCTTTATTTTCCGGCCGGTAATAGGCCCAAATAAAAAAACCTATAGCCATGGTAACCCATCCGGTAAAAATGACATCCGTTAATACGGCTCGAGATAAGGCCATGTAAATAAAACTACTGGCAAGGATGATAGCGGACAAAAAACTAAGCCTCTTTCTTTGGAATAAGATCCAAGAAATCCCGTAAACAGTCAAAACCCCAAGCATTCCAAAAAAGGCAGGCCAAAATCTGGCAACAAAAGGCGTTAACCCAAACCATTTAATAGCTGCGGCGAATAAAGCAAAACTTAAAAAAGGCTTTTCAAACTGAACCGCATCAAAGATCATCGGCGTTAGCCAACTCTCATACTTGACCATCTCTTTGGCGCTCTGGATATAAAAAACCTCATCCGGATGAGTCAAGCTGACAATTCCATTGCCGAACATCAAAAAGAAATATGCGATGATGACCAAAAGAAGAATCAAAAAACCGTGACTCTTGCTCTCAAAAAAATCTTTATTCATTTAATAATTCCTCCACGGATACAAATTCATAACCTTTTTCAGCTAAAGTCCGCGCTAAAAGGGTTATGGATTTAACGGTTTGTGTCCGGACGCCCCCTTCTGTCGAAAAGACATTGCCGCTATCATGAAAAAGGAGTATGTCCCCATTTTTGACTTTTTTGGAAATATAATTAACGATTTGTTTATGATTAAAGGATACCCAGTCCTTAGAATTCAAAGACCAAAGAACGACCTCGTACCCCATAGATTTGATTTTTTGTTTGATTGATTTTCTAAGCCAAGCTTTAGGCGGCCTGAAGAATTTGGTTGTATATCCCGTAATATCCTTAATGACCTTCTCACTATACTTAATCTCTTCCTCTATCTCTGCGGGTGTATAATAAAACAATACACTATGGGCATATCCATGATTGCCAATCGTATGACCTTCCGCAACGATCCTCCGGGCAATATCCGGATATTTTTGGACATGATAGCCTACCAAAAAAAAAGTCGCTTTAATTCCGGCTTTATTCAACTCATCCAAAATTTTAGGGGTCCACTCCCAAGACGGTCCATCATCAAATGTTAGCGCGACTTTTTTCTTATCCGTTTGCACCCGATAAATCGTGTCCTTTCGGGTCAATACTGCCTGATCAAAAAATATGCAAAAGATTACGCCCAAAACAACAATCCCTACAAAAGCTAAAAAAAGAAAAACAAGCATTCAAAACTCCCCGGTAAATCAGCTCAACTTATCCTTATTTACTTAAAGTTAATGAGAGATGGGTCATACATCTCAGGTCTCTCATATCCTAACAAATTGAGCAATGTCGAAGCTATATTCGATAAACCTGGCCTTTCTAGAGTCGCCATCGTATATTCTCCCTTATAGCCACTGTCCACGATCGCAAAAGGAACTTTATTCAATGAATGCGCGGTACTGACCACTCTTTCACCTTTTTTCATCGTAAACATCTCATCAGCATTTCCATGGTCAGCTGTGATAACAGCAATCCCATTCAAGGATTTTACAGCGTCAATCAATTCGCCCAAACATTGATCAACCGTTTCCAAGGCCTGAATAATACTTTGAGGGACCCCGGCATGCGCCACCATATCACCATTGGGAAAGTTAAGACGCCCGAATTTATATTTCCCGCTTCGCAATAATTCCATTGTTTTCTCCGTTATCTCATGCGCTTTCATCTTGGGCGCTTTTTGAAACTGGATCTTATCAGATGGGATCTCAATAAATTCTTCATAATCTCTACAGACATAACCGGATTTATTACCATTCCAAAAATAGGTAACATGCCCAAATTTCTGGGTCTCCGATATAGCAAACGACTTTATTTTTTCATTGCATAGGAACTCGCTGACACTGTTATCAATGACCGGCGGATTAACTAAATAATTCTTTGGAATATGTAGATCGCCATCATATTGCATCATGCCCGCATAAAGAACATCCGGAACGCGTTCTCTCTCAAACTGATTAAAATCATTCCCTCCTTCAAAAGCCATTGAAATCTCAACAACCCTGTCTCCCCGGAAGTTAATACAAACTACCGAATCCCCATCCTCAATCGGACCGACAGGTTTTCCCTCTTCGGTGATAACAAAAGGAGGTAAAAATTGGTCATTGATTTCAGGGTCCTCATCATAATATGTTTGTATGGCCTCCGAGGCGGATGCAAAGGCCCTCCCTTTTCCCAAGACATGGGTGTTCCAACCATTCTTTACCACATCCCAATCCGCTTGATAACGGTCCATAGTGGTTATCATGCGTCCCCCGCCAGACGCAATGCGATAATCAACTTTATATTGAGAATTCAAATCTTTAAGCAAATTCTCGCAGCCTTCAATATATGTCAAGGCTGACCGCTCATAAACATCCCTTCCATCTGTTAAAGCGTGAATCCTGACTTTTTGGACTCCACTTTCAGCACATTTTCTTACAAGCTTATACAGATGATTAATATTAGAATGCACATTGCCATCAGATAAAAGGCCCAAAAAATGAAAGGTGGAATTATTTTCCTTTACGCGTGAAATCAAATTTCCCCATGTTTCTGACTGAAAAATATTCTGAGATTCTATGGATTTATTGACAAGCGCGGCACCTTGCGGGAAGACCCTCCCTGCCCCTAAAGCATTATGCCCGACCTCACTATTGCCCATATCCTCATCCGTTGGCATACCTACCGCAGTTCCATGGGCTTGCAAAGGAAGGTATAATTGACTTTGCATCAATCCGTCCAATATTGGCATATTAGCCATAAAAACGCCATCACTCTCATCTTTCTTACCTATTCCTACACCATCCATAATAATCAATAATAACGGGCCATTTCGCCCCTCAAAATCCTTTATTTTTTTCAATTTTTGCACCATGATATATCCCTTTATTTTAAATATTCATTCATATTAGTTATTCCAGATTTGCCTCACCCTAAGATTATAAATTTTATACCATTGTAACGTAAAATCAAACAAAATAAAGGCTTATTTTCCTTCGGTAAAATTGACTTTGATTTCTTGGCATGTTAAAATATCTCATTATTACTTAAATAATTGGATAAAATTTTACAATGAAATACTCTATCAGTTTTGTTTCCCGAAATAACGTCGCGGTCGTTAAGACTTCCGGAAATATGTCCGGGTATGATTATATTGCCATGGCTAAAGAACTCCTCAAAGAACAAAAATGGCTTCCCCATAACCATGTTATCTTTGATCATCGGGATCTGTACTTTGATGTGGTCGGTTTTTCTGATATTGAGTTGATCCGAAGATTTCATGCGGCGAATGAGAAAAAGATTGGTGGAGGGAAATCCGCTATCGTCCTTAAACATGGCCTTTCCAGTGCATGGCAAAGACTTTGGACCCGGGGTGAACCCGTAAAAACCAAAAATGAAGTCAAAATTTTTGAAAATTATGAAGATGCCTTACGGTGGGTCACTTCCAAACCACTAAAAGAGTAAATCTCGATCTATTCAAACATAAAAGCCATAAAAGATCTATTATTTACATCCTTTTTTATGCTTCCCATTCGAAGAAAATTTCGCATTAGGGATATAATGTTGCGTCCAAACCTCCGCAAAGTTATCAAACCATTCCCTAGCAGCCTTTTCAAAAGTAATATTATATCCCGATTTTTCACTTTCGATCCAGAGATGCCTATTAATTTCTTCAATGACACGTCTATCTTTCATCAAATCTTTTTTGTCGATATACTTCATAAATCCCTCCTAA